>JAWOGG010000149.1:0-5427 GCA_046497085.1 Orrella sp. | reverse complement strand
GTTACCTCCGCGGTAATTTAGTGAACAAGCGCGTGCGTGTGTTTGGCAATCATATGCTCTTCATTAGTGGGGATTTGCAGGCACAACACGCGGGACCTCGTCGAAGACAAAATGGTGTGTCCCGCTCGGTTGGCGTCCTCCTCTAGCTCAATGCCTAGCCAAGCCATGGATTGCAATACCTTCTCCCGAATGCCTACGGAATGCTCGCCGATGCCACCTGTAAACACAATGGCATCCAACCCCTCAAGGGCGGCAGTCAGTGCCCCTATTTCGCGTTTCACCCGATACACAAAATAATCAATCGCTTGGCGAGCTTCTAGGCGGTCCGATGACTCCAAGACGCGCATGTCATTGGATATGCCAGACAGACCTTTGAGTCCTGATTCTTTGTAGAGTAAATCAGAGACTTCGTCTGCCGTCATACCTTGATCTTGCATGAGATACAGCAACACACCGGGGTCAAGCTGCCCACAACGCGTACCCATAGGCAAACCGTCGAGCGCCGAGAAGCCCATGGTCGAGGCAATAGAGTGACCGTTGAGCATGGCACACATAGAGGCACCATTACCGAGGTGCGCCACAATGACTCTGCCACTGGCGTGCAGTGGGAAAGCTGTTTGCAAATGATCGGCAATGTACTCATACGACAAACCATGGAAACCGTAGCGGCGCACTCCGGCTTCGTAAAAAGATCGGGGCAACGCGAAGCAATCTTTGACGAAAGGCTGATGGCAATGAAAAGCCGTGTCAAAACAGGCCACTTGCGGTAATTGCCCGAAGGCTTGGCGTGCCGCTTCTATGCCAGCCAAGTTATGAGGCTGGTGCAAGGGCGCTAAGGGTTCAAGTAAGCGTAGTTTCTCAATGACCGCATCATCAATCAGCACAGGCACATCAAAATCCAAACCACCGTGCACCACCCGATGTCCGACCGCTGCGATGTCGACATCGCCTAGATTCTCGCCTAACCAGTCAATCAGCCAAGCCAGTGCCTCAATGTGATTGGCTGGGGCTTTACCCTTTTCCCAATCGGACTCAAAGTGCTGATCTGAACGGAATAGTTTGGCTTTGAAGTGCGTTTCAGCGCCTATGGCATCTAGTTGTCCCAACAAACGCAAGTCCAAAGCCTGTCGATCAAATAAAGCGAATTTGATCGAAGAGGACCCGACATTCAAAGTCAGTAACGTGTCTTTATTTGCATCCGGCATAGTTTCAGAGGCTCCCGATTCGTATCATCGCCCTTGGAAGGCACGGCGAGCTCTCATCATAATGGCGTAAAGCCTGACAGTACTACCGCCAAAATGCTGCCGCCCAAAGCAGAGATTGGCGGGTACCAACGCTAGGTGCCACAGAAAGTTTGATAATGCTGTCCCGTTTGGTCGGGCCGCTCAAAGCGACCGAGCCCCACTTGCGAGGTGTATGGCTTAGCCATCACGCTCAACAACTCATCGAAAAGCGCCATATCGCCTTGTGCAGCCGCTGCCAGGGCTTCTTCGACCAAATGATTGCGCGGAATATAGGCTGGATTCATTTGCTGCATGAGATCAACGCTGTCTTGTTTAGATGAGTGCGTCTCTTGCCACTGATCAGTCAGGCGAGCCTGCCAGAGCGAATACCATTGACCAAACGCGGGATCACCGTACAAGCCAGACAAGGCAACCTCACCTTGGCTCAGGTCACGAAAGGTATTGGTGTAGTCAGCCTTATTTGCTTGCATCCAGGCCAATAAGGCATCGATCAGTTCTCGGTCCTTCGCTTGGACATCGGGTGAGTTAGACGGATTGAGTCCTAATTTGCCGCACATCATCGCTGCCCAGCGAGACTCGTAGAGCGATGCAAAACCGCCTATCGACTCCTTCGCCTTCTCTATCGCCTGGTTTTCATCTTCGTCTAGCAAGGGCAAGAGGGCTTCAGCGAATCGAAGCAGGTTCCACTGCGTCATGCCAGGTTGATTACCAAACGCGTAGCGTCCTTGGTGATCGATCGAGCTGAACACCGTACCCGGGTCGTAACTGTCCATGAAGGCGCAAGGCCCATAATCGATGGTTTCACCACTGATGCTCATGTTGTCGGTGTTCATCACACCATGGATGAATCCAACACGCATCCAATGCACAACCAAATCGGCTTGCCTATCGACCATTTGGTTTAGCAGCGCCAACGCTGGGTTAGCGTCACCTTCAAGGGCTGGGTAATGACGATCAATCACGTAATCGACCAATGCTCGCAGGTGTTCTGTTTGCTGACGCGCAGCAGCATACTGAAACGTCCCCACCCGCACATGGCTTGACGCCACTCTCGTCAACACGGCGCCAGGCTCAGTGGTCTGCCTAAAAACGGGCTCACCCGTACTCACGACCGCTAAGGCTCGTGTCGTTGGAATATTCAAGGCGTGCATTGCCTCACTGATGAGATATTCGCGCAGCATGGGTCCCAAGGCTGCTCGCCCATCGCCGCGCCGCGAATATGGCGTTGGACCAGAGCCTTTTAATTGGATATCGACACGCTGTCCTGCGGGCGTGATTTGTTCACCCAGTAAAACCGCTCTGCCATCACCCAAAATAGAAAAACCGCCAAATTGATGACCCGCATAAGCTTGGGCTAGGGGATCAGAACCTGATGGCAAGGCATTGCCCGCAAAAACCGCGACCTCAGGGAATTGATCAATGGCCTCATCCTCTAGTGGGGTCCCCAGCAAACCCAATGTCTGCGCCAAGTCGCGATTAAATTTGATTAGTTGCGGAGAGCGCACCGCTGTTGGAGGACACTTTGAGAAGAGGGGTTCAGGCAATCGCGCATATGAGTTGTCGAATTGCCACTGGAGAGTTACCGCTGACATGGAGAGAACCTTTTCATTTTTAAGGGTTTAGTCCATGCTAGCAATAGGACCCGGCCGGCTGGTGATTCACCCAGAAACCGGCAGGGTCGATATTCAGACCTCATTCTGGTCATATGCAGGTCGGTTCGCGAGACCAATCTGCTCTGACCAACCTGCTCAAGAAAACCGTTTAATCCAGTAAAGTCGTGGGATCCGTATACGGCAAGCCTAGTGCATCACTCACCGCTCGGTATGTCACTTGCCCTTGGCAAACATTCAAACCATGACATAGATGGACGTTGTCTTTCATGGCGGCTTTCCAGCCCTGGTTCGCAAGTGCCAAACCATGCGCAAGTGTTGCGTTGTTTAGAGCAAGCGTGGAAGTACGTGCCACAGCGCCAGGCATATTTGCCACGCAGTAATGAACCACGCCATCAACCACAAACGTCGGTTCCTCGTGGGTGGTGGGATGTGATGTTTCAAAGCAGCCGCCTTGGTCGATCGCCACATCAACAACTACGCTGCCTTCTCGCATGGCTTGGATCATGGCTTTGGTCACCAATTTCGGCGCTGCTGCACCAGGTAACAGGACACCACCGATAATGGCATCTGCATCAAGTGCTAATTGCTCGATGGCAGATTGGGTCGAGTAAACAGTACTGATGCGATTACCAAACAGCAAATCGAGTTGGCGTAGACGATCAACGTTTTTATCGACCACCGTTACCCTTGCGCCAAGCCCAACAGCCATTTGCAATGCATTGGTACCGACCACTCCTGCGCCCAAGATGACCACGTGGCCTGCGGGCACGCCAGGCACACCGCCAAGCAGAACGCCTTGCCCTCCCTTGGATTTTTCTAAATGGGCTGCGGCCGCTTGAACAGACATACGCCCAGCGACCTCGCTCATAGGCGCCAAGAGCGGTAAACCGCCCCCTGGCCCAGTGATGGTCTCATAAGCCACACAAATTGCACCCGACCTCAACAAGGCTTGTGTCTGCTCAGGATCTGGTGCCAGATGTAAGTATGTGTATAGGATTTGGTCAGGGCGCAGCATGGCACACTCACTGAGCTGCGGCTCCTTGACTTTGATGATCATGTCAGCTGTAGCAAATATTTGTGTCGCGTCATCGACGATCTGAGCGCCGGCTGCGATGTAGTCTTGATCACTCATGCCCGCACTCGACCCTGCACTTGCCTGTACCAAGACTTGATGGCCAGCCCGCGTAAACTCTTTAACGCTACTTGGCGTGAGACCAACCCGATATTCGTGATTTTTTATTTCTTTTGGGATACCAATGCGCATACGAAAACTCCTTTGTGAAAACTCACGAAAGCTTGCCATGGATCCGTGCTAGTTCATATGATTACATTTCTCTGTTCACTTGTCGTTCCATGAAACAAAAAAACAAAGCCATACTCGGTCACCTGAGTGACATGGACATTCGACTTCTGCAAATTTTTAAAGCCGTCGTTGAGTGTGGCGGGTTCTCATCTGCAGAGTTAGAACTGAATATCAGTATTTCAACCATCAGCCGTCACATCAAGGACCTTGAAACTCGCCTAGGATTTACCCTCTGTCAACGCGGTAGAAGCGGGTTTGCACTCTCAACCCAAGGTCAGCAGGTTTATAACGAAACACTGCGCCTGCTTGGTGCGATCAACGACTTTCGAGCAAGCATTGATGACGTGCATGCCCGCTTGGGCGGCGAGCTCCACGTCGCTGTTTTTGAAAAAATAACCGGCAACCCGAACAGTCGATTGCCACAAACGGTTGCCGATTTCACGCGACTTGCGCCGGATGTCCTGATTAATCTACATGTGCGACCTATCAATGAGATCGAACGCGGGGTTCTAGATGGCCAATACCACATCGGCATCATTCCCGATCACCGCCCCTCTAATAGCCTTCGCTACGAACCACTTTTCCATGAGGACATGAAGCTTTATTGCGGCGAGTCACATCCTCTTTATCACAAAAACACAGCGTCACTCGATTGGAGTGATATCCGAGCATTCGCGCTTGCGGGGCTAGCGTATCACTCGCCAAACATGGAAGTTAGTCACCGAGCCAAGCTCAGTCGTCGCGCCAACGCATACGATCAAGAGGGCGTTGCGACCTTTATTTTGTCAGGAAAATTTATCGGGTTTTTGCCGACTCACTATGCGCTTAATTTTGAAAACCAAGGCAGCATGCGCGCAGTCAATCCAGATCGGTTTCAATATCGAGTCGAATTTTTTGCCATTCAACCTCGTACAAAAAATGGCTCGCGCGCAGTGGAACTCTTTCATGATTGCCTACGTAAAGCGCACAGCACCTCTAGTGTCAGAGCAATCCTTTGACCAAAGGATTCACATTTTTTAAGGGCGACTCAATCTGAAAATTGCACCAAAAAATGCACCACTAGTAGTTGCTGATTGGTGCATTTTTAGGGGAAAGACCATACAAGGGGATTTATTCGGTGCACGCCAAAGATCACCCCTCTTATTTTTAATTACTCGCGTATCTCCCCTGTTCAAAATTTTAGGACTTCTGCATAGCTTACTGTTAAAGTTATGTGAAACCGAATCATTTGAGTTGGGATGATTGCTGAACCTTGGAACAAATTTAA
>JAWOGG010000125.1:0-4569 GCA_046497085.1 Orrella sp. | reverse complement strand
TGCGGCCAGTGGCATTGTTGAGATGGAAGTCGTGCTAGCTGACGGCAGCATCGTGGTGGCAAATGAAAACGTCCATTCAGATCTCTTTTGGGCCATGCGTGGCGCGGGCGCAGCGTTCGGCATCATCACGCGGGCCACTATGAAGCTACACCCTTTACCCAAGACGTTCGGGTTTACTGGGTTAAAAGTAAAGGCCAAAAACGATGCCGCTTATACGGCATTGGTTGAGCATTTCCTGCGGTTTTATCGGGACCAGTTGATGAATCCGCATTGGGGTGAGCACGCCGGTTTCAATGGCGAGAATGAGCTAGAAATCGCGCTTGTTAGTCAGGACTTGACTGAAAAAGAGATGTCCAACATTTGGCAACCCTTTATTGATTGGGTCCAAGCGCGTGACGAGGACTTTGAAATCGTTTCGCCCTTGCGACTGGTGGTTATGCCTGCTGAGCATTGGTGGGACGTCGAGTACCGCAAAAAGAATCTTCCTAAATCCATTGTTGTCGACGATAGGCCAAACGCAAAGCCTGGCGCTTACTGGTGGTCCGGCAGCACGCGGGAGGTCAGTATTTACATCGCGGGCTATGAGTCTGGCTGGTTACATGAGCGTCTATTGCAAGATGACAACTTATCTACATTAGCCATGACCCTTGTGGCCGCATCAAGAGTCAGGGGTTTTGAAATCCACTTCAACAAAGGTTTGGCTGGGGCGCCACCTGAGGTTGCCCGTCAAGGTAGCGAGATACCGATCAATCCAGTCGTACAACACGCGTTTGGTCTGATCATTATTGCCGGTGGTGAACTCAATGTGCACGAAGGTCTACGGGGTCATGAACCCAACAAGGCACAGGCTCGTTCTGAATCAGCAAAAATTACACAGGCCATGGATTTGATCCGGGCCATTGCCCCTGAGTCCGGAGCCTATTGCTCTGAAATGAGTTACTTCGCAAGCAATTGGCAAACAGATGCCTGGGGTAACAACTATCCGAGACTTTTGACCCTGAAACAAAAATATGACCCAACAGGTCTTTTTATGGCACATCATTACGTAGGAAGTGAGCAGTGGAGCCGCGACGGCTTCGAAAAGCAAGGCTAGGAGCAGTATCGCCTCATCTGTCTTAACCTTTTTGATTGGAGAATCTCATGTGCTTTATCTGCAATAAGCTATCCCTCGGTAGTGCTGACGCCCAGCATGCGACCGGCACCACGAGCCGTCGAGCCATGCTCGGCGCACTTGGCGCTATCCCTTTAGCGGGCGCTTTTTCTCTTGGTCGCTCGGCTCATGCCGCCACGCCACCAAAACCACAGAACGTCTTGTCACCTGATGAAGCTTTAGATCGTCTGATGGCAGGAAATGAGCGGTATGTTTCCGGCAAGTCTTCAAAGGTGGATTTTGCATCCACAAGAGCTGCCTTAACAGGTGGTCAGAATCCGTATGCCTGTTTGGTCAGCTGTGCCGATTCGCGCATCGGCCCAGAGTATTGTTTTGATGAAGGGCGTGGTGACTTATTCGTCACGCGCGTCGCCGGTAATTTCGTCAATACCGATATCTTGGCCAGTTTGGAGTACGGTACAGCCGTGCTTGGTTCGCCGCTCATCATGGTTTTAGGGCACACCAGTTGTGGTGCGATTGGCGCAGCTGTCAGTGCTTATGTCGACAATGCCAGCTTTCCGGGACATATCCAAAGCCTGACAACAGCCTTGGCGCCTTCGGTTCGACAAGCCTCAAAAACAGCCCAGGGTGAAGCCCTGATCGATGCGGCTACCCGCGATAACATTCGCTTGAACGTGCGTAAGCTGCAAGAGTCCAACCCCATCATCAGTGAAAGGGTTGCCAATGGTGACTTAAAAATCGTTGGTGGTCTTTATCACTTGGACACAGGTCGGGTTGAGATGATTAGTTAAAGCAGGCGTTGATCGGGATGACTAGTCATCCAAAAACATCGCGAGTCTTTGTTTGAACAGTCCAATGAAAAGCCCTCTGAGCCTGGTGGCTGCAGAGGGCTTTTGCTGTAAAAGAAGTGGTGTTTATCCTGACATCTTAGGCGGGAACAACTTATACCAAAAGCCGTAGACCCAGCATGCTGCGCAAAAGGAAAAGGCCCACTCCAACGATGAAAAAATCACCAGTGCCACTGTAGGAACTACCCAAAAACTGTTGCCTGTAAAAAACAACACACTAGCCACCGTTGCCGCAATAAATAAAAGTTTATTGGCAAACATTTTTGCCCCAGCGTTTTCTTTTTCTCCTGCGATATTGGCCTTGTTCATAACGTGAGCAAACACGATATGTGATGGACATTTGCGATGGCCAAAGAAGCCGCGCACAAAGCCCATGATGGCCAGCAGAGGTAACAAGTATGGAAAGCCCAATAAAGCGATGGCGCAGAAGGCAAACGTGATGAACGCTTCAAAACGCACAACGTTGGCGTTAACAGGGGGCACATCGAATCTCAACATGTCATTTCATCCTTTGTGTGGTTGCTGTTGATTTCACTAATAATAATATATTAATAAATATACCATTAGTCAATATAATTTAATCTCAACAGATTTAACCTCAACTGAATGTGGTCGAGTTGGTCGCATACCAAGATATGAAAGGGCCTAAAGACAACGTTCTTTAGTCACCGTCCACCGGCGACATCGACGTAAGAGCCGTGAATGTAAGAGGCTGCATCCGATGCCAGCCAAAGGACTGTCTCAGCGATTTCTTCGGGTTGCCCAATCCTGCCTAGCGAAGCAGAACTGGCCGCAATCTCAGCGGCTTTCTCAACACCACCTCGACTGTTTTGAATATCGGTGGCGATAATCCCAGGTCGCAACGCGCATACCCGTATGCCCTGCGGACCCACTTCATGGGCGAGTGCCAAATTAAAGCCATCAATTGCCGCTTTGGTGCTGGTGTAGGCATTACCCCCGGTCATATTACCCAAGCGTGCCGCGACAGAAGACATACTGATAATGACGCCGCCTTTGCCCCCCATAGAGGTCGACATGCGTTTGACCGCTTCACGGCTACAGTAATAGGCGCTAAACACATTGGCTTCGAAGCTGCGTGCCACGTTTGCGGGTGTGGCCTCGGTAATAGAAAAAATATCGACAATACCGGCGTTGTTGACTAAGACGTCAATGGGACCCCATGTTTGATCAATGGTTTCAAATAAGCGATCAACTTCGTCAGAACGGCCGACATCGGCTTGAATAGCGAGGGCTTGTCCGCCGGCAGACTCGATGGAACTCACTATTTGCGTTGCAGCCGCTTTATTCTGAAGAAAATTGACCACTACCCGATAACCGCGTGTCGCCGCTAATAGGGCGGTCTTGGCGCCGATGCCGCGACTGGCACCGGTAATCAGCATTATTTTTGATGTCATCAAGATTCATCCATGAAGGTTGGGGCCGGCGAAATATCGTTGACCTTAAAAAAATGCGCCAAAGCACTGGCAACGGTTTGTGTATGAACGCGCACTGTGTTGTCTATGACATTGCCATAGCCGCCCGCCATTGTGACCGCAAGCGAGATCCCATGCCTGGCAGCAAAACCAAATACGCGTTCGTCTCGTTGCCTTAACCCATCAAAGCTTAAGTTCAAACGCCCAAGTCGATCGTCCTCGTGTGGGTCAGCACCGGCTAGATAGATCAAGAACTCTGGTTTGAATAGGCGAGTAAGCGTCTCTAATGCCTGGTCTAAGGCTGACAAATACCCCAAATCGTCACATCCATCAGGTAATGGCACATCGAGATCGCCCGCTTCCTTTCGGAAAGGGAAATTTTTGTCGCCATGCAGCGACAAGGTAAAAATGGAGGGATCTTGGCGCAAGATTGCTGCCGTGCCGTTTCCCTGATGAACGTCTAAATCAATAATAGCAACACGCAGACGTCTTCCAAATTCGCGTTGGAATTCGCGTTGAATCATGCGAGCGGCCACTGCCGCGTCATTAAACACACAGAAACCGCTGCCTTTGTCGCGATAAGCATGGTGAGTGCCACCTGCCAAGTTGACTGCCACCCCTTCGGTCCAGGCTATGCGACTTGCCGCAATGGTTGCGCCCACTGAACGCCGTGACCGCTCAACCATACCCGGCGTCCAAGGAAAGCCGATTTCTCTTTGCTCTTTGGCATCTAGCGTGCCTTGAATCACCCTTTGCACATAAGAAGGGTCATGGGCCAGTAGCAATGCCGTGTCAGAGGCGGCGGGGGCTTCAATCAGCTCAACGCCGTCGAAAGTACCGACTTTTTCTCGAAGCATTCGATACTTCGCCATGGGAAACCGGTGCCCTTCAGGTAAGGGCAACACAAAATGGTCGGTGTAGAAGACTTTCACAGTGGTTTGGCTCGCTTAAACCTGACTCAAAATAAGGGATCGATCAGTCTTGTCTTATAACGCTTACTCTATCAGCTATGCTAAATCCTTAGCCAAACAAGCCGGAGCACAGAATCATGACCCATCTTGCTGAGTCTTTCAACCAAAGCCGGTTCCAAGATAGCGCTCAAGCCAAGGGCAAGCGCAGTTTTCAGACACTAATTGGTCTTTCTATCGTTCTGTTCATGGCAGGCGGAGCATGGTCG
>JAWOGG010000111.1:0-11718 GCA_046497085.1 Orrella sp. | reverse complement strand
GCTCGGATACCGTATTGTCTTGCTTTTTCTGGTCGCGCTTGCATATAGGGCTCGTCAACTTGGACGATATCAGCACCTTGTGCAAATAAGTCTTTGATTTCCTCATTAAGTGCTGCGGCATAATCCATTGCCGCTGCCTCTTCTGACTCGTAAAAATCGTTTTGAGCTTGTTGAAGCATGGTGAATGGGCCAGGGACCGTGATTTTGATCTTGCGGTCTGTGTTGGCCTTTAAAAACAACAAGTCTTCCACTTCGATAGGGCTAACACGACGGATTTTGCCAACGATGCGAGGCACGGGATTAGGATGACCGGAACGGTCTAACGCTTCACCCGGGTTGTCGATATCCACGCCAGCCAGTGCGGTGGCAATTCGATTGGAATAGCTCTCGCGACGAATCTCACCGTCGGTAATGATGTCTAGTCCGGCTTGTTCCTGTGCGCGAATCGCCACCAAAGTAGCGTCTTCCATGGCCTCTTTCAAATAGGCTTCAGGTATGCGCCACAACTCCTTGGCACGCACACGCGGTGGAAACCGTCCGGATAACTTTTCACGGTCGATCAACCAGTCCGGCTGCGGATAACTACCCACGATTGTTGTTGGAAACAACATATTCTTCCCCTCTTTTTCTGAGTGATCCCCAGACTTGGAACACTTGCTTTGTTATTGGTTACAGCTGTGGTTTATAACGCAGAACCCTCAGGATTCCTAGTACATCGATACGTGACTCGGTCATCCTATTTGGTATGGTTAATTAGATGACGGGATAGTCACAGCACTCAACACTGAATCTGAGGAGTAATGCCTGTGAGCGAGAAGACATTTATAGATAAGATTTACGATGTGCAAACAAGTGCCGCCATGCGCGACACTTACGACCAATGGGCTGACAGTTACGAAGCTGAATTGACGCAGCACCACTACCGTACACCCACGCGCGTGGCTCAAGCCTTGGCAAGGCACCTACCAGACCTTGGCGTCCCAATCTTAGACTTCGCCTGTGGCACTGGGCTCTCTGGACAAGCACTGAACAAGCAAGGCTTTACTTGCATTGACGGCATTGATCTTTCAGAGGGCATGATCGCTCAAGCCCGTAAAAAAAATGTCTACCGACACTTGAACGTCTGTCGGGCAGAATCCCCGTTTGATGCAGCCGTCGGCCCATACAGTGCTATTACTGCGGTGGGCGCAATTGGCGCGGGCGCTGCCCCTGTTGAATGTCTGTCAGCGGCCATTGATTACTTGGCACCCAACGCTCTGTTTTGCGTTTCATTAAATGATCACACGTTGGAAGACGCGAGCTACGAGCAAGTCCTTCAAACGGCCGTCAAGGCAGGCACTATTCGTATTCTTGAAGACGAGTACGGTGAACACCTACCCAACATCGGCCTAAAGGCAAAAATTTTCGTTGTCCAGAAACTTTGAATCATGAGCTGATGGTGGCTCACTTATAGGAATAGACATGCCTACTTCTGTTTTGGAATCGACCCTTTTTAAGGACATGTTCGGCACCCCTGAAATGCGCTCGGTCTTTGATGATCAAGCCACTCTTTCTCGATACGTTGAGGTTGAAGTGGCGTTGGCTAGGGTGCAGGGCAAACTGGGCATTATTCCTACAGACGCGGCTACGGCAATCGCCCAACGGGCTGACGCTGACAAGCTCGATATGACAGAGATGAAGCGCGAAACCGAGATAGTCGGCTATCCCATCTTGCCATTGGTGCATCAAATCTCTGCCATGTGTGGTGATGCCGGTGGTTACCTGCACTGGGGCGCCACCACACAAGACATCATGGACATGGCCACAGTCTTACAGATCCGTCAGGCGCTCGATGTCATTGAGCGTGACTTGTCTGATCTCGATGGCATTCTCGACCAAATGGCCCAGACTTATCGCGATGCACCCATGGCTGGTCGTACGCACTTGCAACACGCCTTGCCCATCACCTTTGGTTATAAGGCTGCCGTTTGGCTATTGATGGTTAGACGTCACCGTCAACGTCTTGAGCAACTGCGCCCGCGGGTATTGGTTGGACAATTCGGTGGGGCGGCCGGTACGCTGGCTTCACTTGGTGATGAAGGGCTCGCGGTCAGTGAAGCCTTGTGTCAAGACCTCGGTTTGGCCAGCGCTCCTGTGACCTGGCACGTCGCACGCGATGGGTTGGCTGAGACAGTGCAATTGCTTGCGCTTATTTCTGGATCGCTAGGCAAAATCGCTTTGGATGTCATGCTGATGATGACCAATGAGTTATCTGAAGCTTTCGAACCGTTTGTCAAAGGCCGCGGGGCATCTAGCACCATGCCGCAAAAACGCAATCCGATTTCATGCGAACTCATTTCAAGCGCTTCGCGCACCGTTAGACAACATGCCGGGTTAGCGATTGACGCCATGGTTCAGGACTTCGAGCGTGCCACTGGCCCATGGCACGTAGAGTGGTCAGCTATTCCAGAGGCTTTTATTTTGACGGCGGGGGCTCTTAATCAGGCCAAATTTATGCTGGCGGGGCTTGAAGTCGACACTGCTCGGATGTCAGCCAATCTAGACTTATCAGGTGGCTTGATCGTCGCCGAGGCGGTGATGATGGGACTCGCGCCAACACTTGGTCGCCAGGTAGCCCATGATGTGGTCTATGACGCTTGCCGCTTGGCTGCGCAACAGAAATGCACGCTAGCGCAAGTGCTCGTTGATGACAAAATCGTCTCAGAGAAGCTATCGCGCGAAGCGATTGAGTCTCTTTGTAATCCGGCTAACTATTTGGGCGCCGCACCTGAAATGGTTGATCGAACGAGGGCTTGGCAAGCCAAGTAGACTTTTTACTTGACGCCGTCAGGCTGGTGCAGTGGTGCTTTTGAGTGGTTGCGCTTGTCCGGTTTTCTTACGATCATAGCGGCTCCATATGCGCTCATGAAAGAAATAGACCACGGTTTGCACTGAGGGCTCTAAAAGGCTCAACGTCACTGCGACTAAGAGATTACCGGTCACGGCGTACGCCACTGCAGCCGCTACGGTGATGTGCGTGAAATAATACGATACGGTCTTCTTTAGTGTGAAGGCGTTGGTTTGGATGAACTTGGTCATATGTCGTCCTTTGTCTTCCTTTGTTTCCTATTGCCTTTATGATGACCTTTGTCGCTTTATTTGTCTATTTGATTGATTTTGATTATTAGATAGTTTTTATATATCAACTGAAGTATTGGTTTATTTGCACCGATTTTCATCCTACCCACACCTAAGGTTTGGCTCAACCGAATCTCTTTCCTAGATCAGGATCCTTATGACAATGAAATTACTAGCGGGCGCTGCAACCTTGTTGCTGTCAACAACGGCTATCGCTCAGAGCGCGTTTGAAGGTGTGTACGGCCAAATCTCAACCGGCTATGAAAACAACACGGTCGATTCGGTGCGCTTAACGGGTCAAGACTACGGCGATGTGGCCCATGTCAGTAGTAGTGCAAGCCCGAGTTCGGTCTCAGCGCCACTGGTCCTTGGCGTGGGTTACACGTTTTCAATCACTGATCGATTCACTTTAGGCTTGGGTCTCGATTACTCAGCCCTTAGCCAAACCACCGATGCCGCAGGATTTGGCTACCCCTCTACCGGTTCAAGCGCGATCTATGATTACGACTTTGCGATCTCCAATCGCTATAGCCTGTTTGTCTCGCCCGGTTATGCCATCGATAAGAATAAATTGGCCTATGCCAAGTTTGGTTTCGCGAGCCAACAAATCAAATATTCACAAACCAACTGCTGTTCATCGCCGTCTAACAAAGACACAGTCAATGGCTATGTCCTAGGTTTGGGCTATAAGCAGATGATCACCAACGGCGTGTATGCGTTTGCCGAGGCCAACTACTACGCGTTTGAATCTGCCAGCCTATCTTCAACCTACACTGACGGCCCAGGCGGAACGGTGTCGGCCAACCCTAAGTCTAAGAGCTATAACTTTCTAGTAGGCGTTGGCTACCGGTTTTAGCCGGCTACCGGCTTGTCCGACATGTCTTATGACAACTTGCGGTTTAAAAACCGCACCATCATGTCTGGGAAGTCGGTAAACACACCATCGACCTTGGCCACATTCAATAGCCAATCGTGCATTACATCCACGTTGGCCGCAAACTCGGGTAAAGCGTCAGCGCGTAACGTGTATGTGTGAATCACAAGCCCAAGTTTTCTGGCCTGATCTATCCAAGCGGCTGGTTGCGGCATATCGTGGGCTTGCAGATTGTCATCTGGATTCGGGTTGTCATACAACAAAGACATCGCTACCCCCACGCCATCGGCGTACTCTGCGATCTTCTTGAGTCCATCTGGGGTGAGCATCCAATCGGAATCAACTGCAACCCATTGATCACTGGCATCGCGCTCACAAGTTGTGTGCCATTGGCTATACCCAATGAGCTGTCCAAGGCGCAGATCCATGTCCATCTTTGGCATGAGTTCACGCTTGATACGTTGCATCGCGCGGGCGTCAAAAGTTTCGAGAATGACCGCATCAGTTTTTTGGGTGTAACCGTAGTGCTTCAACGTATCGAGCGCTACTTGGCATAAATCAAACCCAACGTCTTCATGAAACCACGGCGCTTTGAGTTCAAGGTAGAGCCCGACTTCACGTTTGAAACTCTGATTTAGACCCTGCAGCAACTCGATCTCTTCAGCCAGCGTGTGGATTTGAAACCGCGATTTGCCTGGTGGAAACCGATTGGGATAAGTGGCAATGCCACCGGGCACATCGCTTAACATCCGCTCAGTTAGATTCAAAGTTCGCAGCTCAGCCAAAGTGAAGTCAATCACATAAAAGTGACCGTCATCTCTTTGACGGTTGGGAAATTTATGCTCGACATCACTGAGCCCCTCAAGATGCAGGTCGTGCAACACCACGAGTTCGCCATCATGCGTAGCCTGTACATCTGTTTCCCAGAAATCAGCGCCCTGGGCGTGCGCCACGGCTTTGGCTGCAAGCGTGTTTTCCGGGAGATAGCCGCAGGCGCCACGGTGGGCAATCACCAATGGGGAGGGTGTGTTCATCATTTGAAAATCATTGATTGGAAAAGAAACAGATCCAACTACAAATCAAAATATTAACGGTTACTGAGTCGTAACAAAACGCTGCATTCTCATCGTTTGTCAAAAAACCACTCAAAAAAACGCTGTCATCAATTAGTCACCTTGTGATGATTAACTTCACTCTGAATTCTGGCTTGGGGCACTGATCAACACGCCTTGATCAGTGCAATTGATTGTCTACTTGCGATGAGTCATACAAATGAACAAATTTATCAAAATCAGTTTGGCAGCGGCGCTGTCAAGCGTTACGTTGGGCGTTGCCGCCCAGACCGAAATCCAGTGGTGGCACGCCATGGGTGGCAAAAACGGTGAGCTGATCCAAGGCATGGCGGATCAATTCAATGCCTCACAAGACAAATATGCCATCAAGCCTGTTTTTAAGGGTAGCTACGCCGAAACCATGACTGCTGCCATTGCAGCGTTCCGTGCCAAGCAACAGCCCGCCATTGTGCAAGTCTACGAAGTGGGTACGGCCACCATGATGTACGCCAAGGGTGCCATCTACCCCGTAGAAAAGCTCATGAAAGACAACGACCAGCCGTTTGATCGCGCTGCTTTCGTACCGGCCGTGACCGCCTATTACTCCACACCAGAGGGTGAGCTGCTTTCCATGCCGTTTAACTCCTCAACACCGGTGCTTTGGTACAACCAAGACGCCTTGACCAAAGCAGGCGTGAGCAAAGTACCTACGACTTGGAATGAGGTGGGTGTCGCCGCTCAAAAACTAGTCGACTCCGGCATGAAGTGCGGACTGTCCGTCGGCTTCCAATCTTGGGTCCTGATTGAAAACTACTCAGCTTGGCATAACTTGCCTATCGGCACACTCGAGAACGGCTTTGGTGGTTTGAATACCAAACTTGAATTTAATAACGAGCACGTTAAAAACCGTTTAGGCATCCTGCAAGACTGGACCAAAGACAATCGCTTTGTGTACGGTGGACGTGCGGGCGCATCGCTTCCCATGTTCACCAATGGCGAATGCGGTATGTGGATCAATTCTTCGGCTTACTACGGCAGCATCAAGTCACAAGCCAAATTTAACTTCGGTCAAACCATGATGCCACTAGACACCGATGTGACTGACGCCCCACAAAACTCGATAATCGGTGGCGCGACGCTTTGGGTCATGCAAGGTCGACCAGACGCTGAATACCCTGGCGTGGCCGAATTCTTAGCTTTCTTGGCATCACCCGAAGTGCAATCAGACTGGGCGATGGAAAGTGGCTATGTGCCCATCACCAAAGCCGCCTCAGAAGTCATGACCGTACAGGGTTTTTATGCCAACAACCCAGGCACAGACACTGCCGTAAAGGAATTGTCATTGAACCCTCCCACACCCAACAGTAAGGGCTTGCGGTTTGGGAATTTCGTGCAAATTCGTGACGTGATCAACGAAGAAATGGAAGCCATCTGGTCAGGCAATAAAACCGCTGATCAAGCCATGGATTCTGCGGTTGAGCGCGGCAATAAACTGCTGCGTCGTTTTGAGAAGTCAGTCCAGTAATTTGTCTCTGTATAGGGTAGCCCGTCCATCATGCTGAAACGTTCGCACTTCCAGCCCGGACTGCTACCCTATTTGCTTGTTGCACCCCAAATCATCATCACGCTGGTTTTCTTTATTTGGCCAGCACTTCAAGCGCTTTACGAAAGCTTTTACATTCAAAGCGCCTTCGGGTTAGGCAGCACCTTTGTCGGGCTAGAGAACTTCACAGATCTCTTTGAAGACCCGCTCTACGTTGAATCGATCTGGCGTACGTTTTTGTTTTCTGGGGCGGTGGCGTTATTGGCCATGAGTCTGGCACTGACCTTTGCCAGCCTGGCTGATCGAGTGATTCGTGGCGCAATGACCTACCGAACATTGTTAATCTGGCCTTATGCCATCGCACCGGTCGTTGCAGGAGCTTTGTGGATATTCATGTTCGATCCAACGCTAGGTATTGTGAGCTATGCACTAGACATGGTTGGTGTGAATTGGAACCAAGCGGTCAACGGCAACCAAGCAATGGCGTTAATCATTATGGCGGCTGCATGGAAGCAAATTGCCTATAACTTTTTATTCTTTTTGGCAGGTATGCAAGCGATCCCACCGTCCGTGTATGAAGCCGCATCTATTGATGGCGCAAGTCCGTTGCGACGGTTTAAGGACATCACTTTGCCGTTGCTCGCACCGACTACATTCTTCTTACTGGTCATGAACGTGGTGTATGCGTTTTTTGATACGTTTGGCATTATTGATGCCATGACTCAAGGTGGCCCGGCCAACGCCACAGAAATCTTGGTCTACAAAGTCTATCAAGATGGCTTTGTCGGACTTGACCTCGGTGGATCGGCTGCACAATCGGTGGTGCTGATGTTTATCGTCATCGCTCTAACCATTGTTCAGTTCCGCTTTGTCGAGAAACGGGTGCAGTACGCATGATGGTGCACTTATCATGGTAGAACGCCGCCCGTTGAGCGACTTTTTGGCCCATGCGGGCTTGATTGTCAGCGTCTTGCTGATTGCCTTTCCCGTGTGGGTTGCCTTTGTGGCAGCCACCCATGATGCTGCCCGCATGACTCAGGTGCCCCTACCCTTATGGCCTGGCGATCATTTCTGGCAAAACCTAAGAAATGTCCTATTCGATGGCTACACCGGCTCAAGCAACGGTGTCCCCATGTGGCTCACGCTTACCAATTCATTGGTCATGGCGTTGTCTATCGCTATCGGAAAGATCGTGATTTCCCTGTTGGCAGCCTACGCTGTGGTGTATTTCCGGTTTCCGTTTCGGATGGTCTTTTTTTGGCTGATTTTTGTCACACTCATGCTGCCGGTAGAAGTGCGCATCCTGCCCACCTACGAAGTAGTGGCTAACCTTGGTATGTTAAATAGCTACGCGGGACTATCGATTCCCTTGATTGCCTCGGCCACGGCGACCTTTATGTTTCGCCAAGTGTTTTTGACCATCCCCGAAGAAATGCTAGAGAGCGCACGCATTGATGGCGCAGGACCGTGGCGATTTTTTTGGGACATTTTGCTACCCCTGTCGCGCACCAACATTGCTGCACTGTTCGTGATTCTATTTACCTACGGTTGGAATCAATATCTGTGGCCCCTGCTAGTGACCACTGAGCCAAATATGAACACCATTGTGATGAGCATCAAACAGATGCTCTCGGCAGCCGAACAGTCGCCTCAATGGAATCTGATCATGATGACCTCGCTCTTGGCAATGCTGCCACCACTGCTAGTGGTGGTGGTCATGCAAAGGCTATTCGTCAAAGGTTTGACCGAAACGGATAAGTGACGACACCTAGCGCTGCAATTTTGAAAAATACTTAAAGACAACCATGGCCAATATCGTTTTCGATCAACTAAAAAAATCCTACGGCGACACCGAAATCATTCACGGTATTTCTGGCCAAATCAATGACGGAGAGTTTGTCGTGGTGGTTGGAGCCTCGGGCTGCGGTAAGTCAACACTTCTCAGAATGCTCGCCGGGCTAGAAACAATCACTGATGGCCAAATCAGCATTGACGGCAAACGTGTGAACGAACTTGAACCCTCGCAGCGTGACATCGCTATGGTGTTTCAAAACTATGCGCTCTACCCGCACATGACCGTCTTTGAGAACATGGCCTATAGCCTCAAAATCCAAGGCTTAAAAAAAGCCCTGGTTAAAGAAGCTGTCCATCGCGCCGCAGACACACTTGAGATCACCCCCTACCTCGATCGCAAGCCTAGACAGCTTAGCGGCGGACAACGTCAGCGCGTCGCCATGGGTCGTGCCATCGTGCGAGAGCCCAAGGTGTTTCTTTTTGATGAGCCGCTCTCTAACCTTGATGCCAAGTTACGGGTGCAGATGCGTGTCGAAATTAAGCAGTTGCAACAGCGATTAGGCACCACCAGCGTCTATGTCACTCATGATCAAGTCGAGGCCATGACGCTTGGTGACCGATTAATGGTGCTCTCCGGCGGCAAAGTTGAGCAATTTGGTGCACCGATTGACCTCTATGAGAAACCACAAACCCAGTTTGTGGCGGGTTTCATCGGCAGTCCCTCGATGAATTTCTTTGCTGCTGCCATCAAAGACAACGGTGCGAAATTGCTCATCGGAGAACGCACGACCATTGGACTACCCAGTCCCCTTAGCACCAAAGACACACGGATCACCGCTGGCATTCGTCCAGAACACATGTTCCTGTCAGAAGAAGGCGCTTTTGAGATTGAACTGCTGCTGCAAGAACACTTGGGTGCTGAAACGCTACTCCACGCCACGCTCACTGACAGTGGGCAAGCCATCACCGTACTGGTTCCTGGTTATCAGCAATTCGCCAACAATGCTCGTTTAAAGGTCGGCTATCAGCCTGACAAGGTGCATGTATTTGGGACTGACGGTGAGCGGTTGAACTGAGCTGCACTCTGCAGCTCGAATCGCTGAAGCAGGTTACTCAGAACCCGACGCTGGCATTTAACCAGAAGCGGTTCTTGTCTAGGCTGCCATCTGAGTCTAGGCCCTGTTCATTGGCAAACGGGTTGTTGCCGATGCGGGTCGACCAGGTGGCATTGAGCAAGACGTTATAGAACGTATTGGGCATATGGCGCGCTCCACGACACCGAAAGACCTGCGCCCTGTAGGGTGCCGCGGTTCAGATCAGCGGCCTGCGGGTAGTCATTGATTTTGTTGATCAACACTTCACCCTCATCGTAGAAGGCGGCCAACTCTGGGATGGCGCTGTAGCACAGCTTGGCATATTGACCCAACGTCAAGCCACTCTCACCCAACAACTGAATATCTAAGACAATGACGTCCGCGTCTTTCGAGAGGAGATCTTCCACAACGCTCCCAGCATCCCAAAAGCCCCGAGCGGTGAAGCCTGCGTCACGCAGAGCATCACAGAGCAGGTCATTTAAGACCTAACTATCTTCAATAACAACGATTCGGTTTGACATTCGCTGAGCACTCAACAGGTTGCGATAGTTGAACCAAGACCCGTAAACCGGGGTGAGGTCCGTTGATTCATGAAGCCCCTTGCAAAAGGGCCCTAGCAACCACCCACAAAGCCCATAAATTTCTCACAACCTTATGTTTTTAATGATAAAGTACAAATCTAAGTTTTAACTTTATTTTTACAAATATGAAAGTCATCGACCGTACTGCCACCTCGACCATCCACCGTCTGGCCAAGGGATTTCCGGTGGTCGCCTTAACCGGCCCGCGCCAGTCCGGCAAAACCACACTGGCTCGCCATCTATTCAAAGACAAACCCTACGTCTCACTTGAAAACCCTGATGAGCTCGAATTCGCCCGCAGTGACCCCAAACGCTTTCTGGGGCGTTTTACAAGTGGCGCCGTGCTCGACGAGATACAACGTTGCCCTACCTTGATGTCTTGGTTGCAGGGCATTGTCGATGAGCATCAAATCATGGGGGAGTTTGTCATCACCGGCTCCACACAGTTCGAACTCGTCGCCTCCATTACCCAGTCGCTTGCTGGACGTGTCGGTCGAATCGAGTTGTTACCGCTGAGTTCGCAAGAGTTATTGGCATTTGCGGCGCTACCCGAGAACTTAGAGCGCACACTCCTGAAAGGTGGGTATCCTGCCCTGTACGTGCGTGATGTATCTACCCAAGACTGGTTTGCCAATTACATCATGACTTATGTCGAGCGTGACGTTCGACAGCTGATCCAGATTCATGACCTGGCGCGATTCCAAACATTTGTCAGGATGTGTGCCGCACGAACCGGACAGATACTGAACATGGCGGCTTTAGCTGCAGATTGCGGCATTAGTTCGGTTACCGCCAAGCAATGGCTGACCGTCCTAGAAGCCAGTTACATCATCACACTGCTTCGGCCCCATCACCGCAATTTCGGCAAACGCTTGGTGAAGTCACCCAAACTCTACTTTCTTGACACCGGCCTTGCCGCCTGGCTTATCGGCATTCGCGATAGCGAAACCTTGCAAACACATCCAGCGCGTGGTGCATTATTTGAAACCTGGGTCATCAGCGAGCTTTTGAAAGAGAGGCACAACGCGGGACAACCACCTGACCTGTACTTCTGGCGGGACAGCACAGGCCATGAAATCGATGTGGTGTTTGAGACAGCAACTGGACTAATACCCATCGAAATCAAATCAGGCACGACCTATGTTGGAAACTGGTTCAAAGCGCTCAAGCGCTGGCAAGAGCTTGCCAAACAAGAAGACTCGACCATGCATCTGGTCTATGGCGGCGAGCACAGCCTGGAGCGTGAAGATGTCAAAACATGGGGTTGGCCAGACGTGCACCGGATTTTGGAGTGAGGCAGCCGCCCGGTGGGGTCAAGGAGGTAGGCGCGGCGCCGCCGGGCGCTAGCGCTCAACCTCTTGCAACACCGAGCCCACATTGACCGGGGGTGGGTGCCCCTTGGGCTTGGGCGATACCCACACTGGTAATTAGTAACCTGATAAACAACACCATCTAGCCGAGTGACCAACGCTTTGCTTCAGCGAAATTAATATTTACATGATCGTTACAAGTAAATTGAGACCAAATTTGCGTCATTGGTATCCCATCAATCTACCTGATCAGTAGAACCACTAACTGAGCCACAACCAACACTGACACCACCAGCAGCCTCATCGCAAGCCACTGAGTCGATTGTGCCCACTTCGACTTCGGCATTCATCAG
>JAWOGG010000083.1:0-13510 GCA_046497085.1 Orrella sp. | reverse complement strand
CGTACGACTAGGTCCAAATGGTTGCATCCTTTGGCCGCAATGTTCAGCGGTACACACCTGATTCAGTGATACCGTGCAATACTATTTACTGTATATTTTTACAGTAAAACAAGTGCTCAGGTCAATTGCTGAGGACAGTCCATACGATCTGCGTGCGACTTTGCCTAGGAAAGCTTAGATTTGACTTGTTTGGAGACTGCCGACATATCAGCGCGTCCGGCCAGAGATTGCTTCAATGTCGCCATCACTTTACCCATGACTGCAGGTCCTTCGATACCACTGGCCCGCGCTTGTGAGATGGCCTCGTCTATGGCGGCCAAGACCTCTTCTTCGCTCGCAGCTTGCGGCAAGAATGTCTGTAAAACAGCGATTTCAGCCGTCTCTTGTGCCGCAGTTTCCATACGGCCAGCTTGCTCATAAGCCGCAATGGACTCACGGCGTTGTTTGACTTGCTTTTCAATGATGGCTATGACGTCAGTGTCGCTCAATGTTTGACGTTCATCGATTTCTTTTTGCTTGATGGCCGCTTGTAAAAAGCGCAAGGTCGCGAGGCGCGCAGTATCTTTGGCGCGCATAGCGGTTTTGACTTCATCGGCAATGGTGGCTTGCAATGACATGATTATTTATCTGCCTTAATTAACTTAAAGGATGCCGTGGCTTTGGCAACGAGGCGGTCTTGTGTGTCTCTAACCTCACCCTCACAAAAACAAATGGTTGAACCACGACGCAAACAGGTGGCAGTGATGGTTAAGTCGGTGGTGCCTGGCGACAGAAAGCTGGTTGACATATCGATGGTGGCTAAGCCAACAGCCAACGGATCATGGGCGCGACCGGCCGCTGACAATGTAAAGTCCAGCACGCTCATCAATGCACCGCCATGGACGTGTCCGTGACTATTGCGCAAGTGGGGCTGTAGTGACATACGGGTAATGGCGGTATCATTCTCACAACTGACGGGTTCGACCCCAAGATGTTCTAGAAACGGAATGTGAAACCCAAAATAGCTGACTTGCTCAGGGGTGGCATACATGATCATGGTTGTTAATTACCTGTGACTCAAAAAAAATAAACTAGCAAACGCTGTTTGCCATACGAAACGCTGGAAACACTGACAATGGCGTGGCAACAGCTGTCGCCTTATAGACTGCTTTTAAAGTTATCGACGTTTTTGACTAGGCGTGGGACTTGTTGGGAAGTAATTGGTGCAACTGGTTACCCCAAATTCGATGGCGGCTTTCATGGCATCGACCGCAGTTTGGTCCCAGACATTTACCCCCCACATATTGACCAACACATCGGTTTTTTTCGTATCAATGGCTTGCATGCTCATGTCTGCTAGGCGCGTGCCTGACATTGACATGCGAACGGTGATGTTGGCCGACTTTTGATCGTCGGCGATTTTGGCTGTAACAGGGAATTTGTCTTCGGTAACCAAGCAATAGTTGGTTTGAGCGAGCGCCCGCTCATAGGCCTCCTCAAGCGAAATCGGAACCACAAACTCAGCCGATGGTGTTTCACCCACCACTGCACCCGTGCATCCCGCAAGCGCGATGACCGAACTGATGGTAGCGGCTTTGATCCAAGTTGTTGGTTTTGCCATGGGATTGTCCTTACACTGTCAGCTTCTTGGTTTTACTGGCGCATTCAACGCGCATCGAACATGAACTTTACATCGAAACCGCTATGGACCGTGATCGTTGGCTTGATGGGTGCCAGTGGGGTCGCTTTAGGCGCGGTGGCTGCTCACGCATTAAGCGATCCGGCAGCCGCCTCAGCTGTGGAGCGGGCTTCAACTTACCAGCTGCTACACGCCATCGCTTTATTGATTCTCTGCCAATTTGTGACATGGCCTGTCGTATTGGCACGCGGTTTGATGCTTGCTGGCGTCATTGGATTTAGTGGCGCCATCTACGCCAAATACCTGCTCGGCATGCCTGCGCTTGGCTCATTCGCCCCGATTGGCGGTATGTTGCTCATCGCCAGTTGGTTAGTGGTGGGCTTGGCGTGGCTCGGTCGACCACCTCCAAGCCCACCGACTTCACCCTAAATTTTTCTAAACATTCCTAAATAATGCCTTTGGCCTTCAAGCCCGCCATCTGCTCATCAGACAAGCCCAACTCCTCTTGCAAAACGGCTTTGTTGTCATGACCCAAAATGGGCGCCGACTTTTCTAGTCGAACAGGCGTTTGAGACATGCGGATAGGGCTGGCAACCGTGGGAACATCAACGCCGGCGTCATGGGGCAAGTTAATTTTCATGTTGCGTTGTTTGACTTGCACATCCTCAAACACTTGGTCAAGTGGGTAAATCGGACCGCAAGGGACGTTATTTTTCTCAAAAATTTCAACCCACGCCATCATGGTGCGAGTCTTAAAGGGTTCCTCAATGATTGGGATCAAGGTCTCACGATTTCGGACACGATCAAACGAGCGCGCGAAGCGCTCATCCGTGGCGAGTTCAGGCATGCCCAAAGCATGACAAAGATCGCGGAATTGGGTGTCGTTGCCGACCGCTAAAATAATGCTGCCTTCTTGGCAGCGAAACACTTGATAAGGCACGATATTGGTGTGCACATTGCCCATGCGCTGTGGCACTTTACCGGACAAGAAATAGTTCATTGACATGTAGGACGTCAACGACACACTGCAATCAAGCAATGACATGTCGATGTATTGCCCTTGACCACTGATATGTCGGTGTTCAATCGCTGCCAAGATAGCAATCGTGGCATACATACCGGTGGTCAAATCACTGATGGCCAAGCCAAACTTCATCGGCCCACCACCTGGTTCGCTGTCGGGTTTACCCGTCAAGCTCATCAGCCCACCCATTCCTTGAAAAACGAAATCATAGCCAGGTAGATCAGCGTAAGGACCCGTTTGCCCAAAGCCCGTAATCGAGCAATACACCAACTGAGGGTTGATCTGCGAGAGACTGTCGTAATCCAAGCCATACCGTTTTAGGTTGCCAGCTTTGTAGTTCTCCACAACGATGTCGACAGTCTTCACCAAATCTTTGATGATTGCCTGACCTTCCGGGGTGGAAATATCAACAGTAATCGACTGCTTGCCTCGGTTCACTGCCATGAAGTACGACGAATCGGTGGTCGGTGACCCATCGACATCCTTTAAAAAAGGAGGCCCCCAAGCGCGTGTGTCATCACCTCTCCCGGGACGTTCCACTTTGATCACATGCGCACCGAGATCGGCAAGATTCTGAGTAGACCAAGGCCCCGCAAAGATGCGTGATAGGTCTAGTACGCGAAGATGTTCAAGGGCTTTTTTCATGGCGTCAACATTTGATATTGGGTTGGGTGTTTGATTGGTTAGTAAGAACGAAAATAGGATTGATGCTTAGTAGGATTAATGAGCTATTAGTACTTTTTGTTAGTGCTGTTGTTGGTACTGTTGTCAGTACCGTTATTGGTCTCAATTATGCCGAATTTTATAAGTCCACAGCAAAATTCGCGGCAATGGCGAGGTGTGGTCGAGGCGTGGTTTTGAATCTTAAAGCCACACTTCTGCAAACTTAAATACTTTTGGTTCGCCAAAATGCTACAAATATGACAAGTGCGACGTCAATGCGCCGCGGTTGTTAACTTTTTGCGAATGAAACCAATGGACTTAAAAGACAAAGCTTATATCATGGGTGCCTACGAACACCCTACTCGCAAAGCACCCGATAAGTCGGTTGCTCAGTTGCACGCCGAGAGCGCCAAAGGCGCCCTTGAAGACGCCGGCTTATCACACAGTGACATCGACGGTTACTTTTGCGCAGGTGATGCGCCCGGATTGGGCATGCTCAGCATGGCCGACTATATGGGTCTGCGTAACTTACGCCATGTCGATTCGACCGAGACCGGTGGTTCTTCTTATTTGATTCACGTCTCGCACGCGGCACAAGCCATCGCTATGGGCCGTTGCGACATCGCCTTGATCACCTTGGCTGGTCGTCCTCGCTCGGCTGGGTCTTCGGGTCTACAGCCGCGCAGCTGGGGCAGTGATGTGCCCGATGCGCCATTTGAGTCACCATTTGGCTCGGTGACCGTCAACAGCTATGCCATGGTGGCCCAACGTCATATGTACGAGTACGGCACCACTGCTGAACAGCTGGCCTGGATTAAGGTTGCCGCTTCGCAGCATGCGCAACACAATCCCCATGCGATGCTTAAAGATGTCGTCACGGTTGAAGATGTGCTCAATTCACCCATGGTCGCCTCACCCCTTAAACGCCTCGATTGCTGCGTGGTTAGCGACGGTGGCGGTGCATTGATTCTGGCTCGTCCTGAAATCGCCCGTCAGTTAAAGCGGCCACCCGTTGGTATACGTGGTGCTGGCGAAGCAACCAAAGGTCAATTGGGCGGTGAGGTCGATTTGACATGGTCAGCAGCACGTATGTCCGGACCCCGTGCTTTTGAGCAAGCAGGCGTCACGCCAGCAGATATCAAATACGCTTCCATCTACGATAGCTTCACCATCACAGTTTTGATGCAGCTAGAGGATTTGGGCTTTTGTAAAAAAGGCGAAGGCGGTAAGTTTGTGGCAGACGGCAACCTGATCTCAGGTGTGGGCAAACTACCCTTTAACACTGACGGTGGTGGTTTGTGTAACAACCACCCTGCCAATCGCGGTGGTATCACCAAAGTGATTGAAGCAGTCCGTCAATTACGAGGCGAAGCCCACCCAGCGGTTCAGGTACCGAACTGTGATTTAGCACTGGCCCATGGTACCGGTGGTCTGTTGGGCTCACGCCACGGCAGTGCGACCCTGATTCTTGAGCGAGCATAACCATGAGCAAACCTTTCCAACCCAATCCCATCGTGGCACCTACCATTGAGCCAGGCACTGAGCATTTCTGGGAGCAGGCTAAAGCCGGGCAGCTAACCGTCAAAGCTTGCAAGTCTTGCGGCAAAGTGCATTGGTATCCTCGTACGCTGTGCCCATTTTGTTTCGGCGAAACCGAATTCAAGCCGGCCAGTGGCAAAGGCAAGATCTATAGCTACAGCGTGATGTCACGCGGCAACCCCAACCCTTACTGCATCGCTTACGTGACGCTTGAGGAAGGGGTCACCATGATGACGCAAATCGTTGATTGCGATCTTGATGAGATTCGCATTGGACAGTCGGTTGAGGTGGTGTTTAAGCCTACCGAAGGCGAAGACACGCCTCCTGTGCCGATGTTCAAACCCGTTTAGGGCGCAGTGTTTGAGTCAGCGCCTGTAACAGTGCTTTAAGCTCAAACGAGAACTTGTTTGAGTCTGCAGTGACTAGGTGACGACCTGCTGGCGTCACCTAGTATTAAGTGTGTTTTCGACCCGGTGTTATTGATCCGGTGTGTTACTTATCCAAAAACTTGCGCCTAGTCACCTCGCAACACTTCTGTGATCATGGCATTAATTTGGGCCAGTTCCTCTGCAAACGGCACGACAGTACCGTTAATGGTTAGTTTTCCTTGGTTAAGGGACAGAGAGCCTTTAAATCCGTTTTCATTGGGTACCAACACTCCGAACATCATGCCTAATGCCGTGACCTCAGGAGCAACTGCTTGACCTGTCACGTCTAATCCAGCAATCACCTCTAACTGCGTTCTGGCGTCAAACTGAAAATCTGCGCTAGGATCAGCTGCTGCTGTAACTGTGGCAATGGCTTGGCCTGCCACTGACCCTTGATTCGTGGCTGCTGAGAGGTCTGTGATGCCCACAGAAAACCCATTGATAAAGAGATCACGCAAAGCGCCCTGCACAATTTTTTGTTGGTCGGGCGTCAAATTGTCCAAGTTACCGGCCACATTCATTACCGCTGACAGTGAAGCAACACTTGGCGCATACAAGCCGTCAAGCATTAAATCTAGCGCCACATCGGATACGTTGGTGTCAGCAACAGTGAGGTTATCGATTGATTTCTTGATGGCAACATCTACTCGATCATCAGCCAATACGTTCTCGCCAATGACTTTAAACCCCTTCGCCTGTCCGTCGGGAAAATCGAACTGCTGAACGCTAAATTCACTGCGTCCTTGACCCGTGAAGCGGTCATTCGCGTGCAGGTCTAGTGCAATATTACTCAAGCGATACGTCCCATCTTCTCCCGTGACCTCGACAGAAGGCATCATCAAATCGAACCAAAACTGCTTGCCTTGCAATTTTAGGTTGCCGGTGATGGCAGACATATCAAGCACTTCATCTTCTTGTTCTGCTCTGAGGGCAGGAATTATGTAATTGCTTTGAGCCAAACCTTGCCAATCTAGGCTACCGGTACCCGATAGCGATGGATTGTCTTCAAATGTCCGCATCATGTTTTGTGCGCCTTCGCCGATGAGTGCTGCCGTCCAATCAAAGCTGACCATACGCTCGAAAGTGGCACGATGATCCAGTTCGTAGGCGATTTCCATCTGAAACAAATCTTGGCGGGGTTGTTGATCGGCGTTGGGATCCAGATAGTGCAGAATCACCGTGCCGTTTGAACTCAATAGGCCTTGTTCGTGCTTTAAATCAGAAAATCGTAACGGCGTGGTTTCCGGAGACTGATCGATGAGTGCCTCAATACCTTGCTGAGCTCGATGACCCCCGAAGAAGCTGATCGCCACCCAGGCAACCAACAAAACCACACTTAAGGCCACCAAAGAAACCACTGTTTTTTTCATGCAAACCGCCCTAGTCGTTGTACAAATACATTCGTCAAAAAACTTAGAGCGACTTTAGCATGGGCCTTCACGACTATGCCAAAACATTGCCGGAGGTTTGGCTTTATTCGTCCTACTTCGGAGCCAATTCTATTGGCTGTCCGTGTGGCGTACGTGCGGCTGCTTCACGCCAAGCCATTTGGCGGTCGCTTAAGTGATCGGTGGTTAAGTCAGTTCGGGCAACACTGAGCCTTTCTAGCGCAGATAACCAATGATGGTAATAGGTATCACCCACGTCGGGGTCACCTGCTGCTTGTGCCCGTTTGATTTCTTGCCCCAAAGTCTCGGCCCACTGAGTCCAAGTAAACAGGCCTTTCTCATGGAGCGCTAAAGTCATGGCAAATGCTTGTGCTTGCCATGGCTCTTCAAACACCGGGGCATCGGCCCGTTGTAGTGGCTTAGTCATGCCTTCGGCCCGCATGGCCGTCTGACAAGCCTCTAACGCTTCTTGAAATCCAACAGGTTCTATCATGTCAAAGCTCGTATAAATAGGGTTCCCAGCAGTTCAGCGATACGCTGTCTGCTGTGGTATCTGGACCCCACAAGGTGTGGGCATCAAAGGTGACGGTATAGAGGTATTGCGCCTGCTCAATCCCTAAAACCCGATCGTCCGGAAAGACGTGCAGACCATGATGGGCGGTCACGACACCCACTTTGTCACGACAATACAACGGCAATCGTGTGTGGGTTTTAGGGTGAGTCAGTCGGGTTTTAACCTTTTGCTGTAAGGCAAACTTTGGCGTGTATTCGTGATCTCGCCCACTTGGCCAACCTTTCGCTAAAGCGGCAAGCAATTGGTCTGGCCCGATGGCTTTGACATCGGGCATCGCTGGGCTCATCGATTGGCCAAGGCGCACTTCTTCTGCAGTTGCAAGTTCTGTGGCGACCAACCCCTTTTCCAACCCCGCTAACCATATTTGAAAATAGCTACTGGAGAGATATTTCAAAGGAGGTAAGCTTTCACGCCAAGCCCGCATTTGATCAATATTCCACTGCTTAGCGGTACCCATCGCCAAAACCAGCGCGAAAGCCTTTTTTTCCCACTCATCGTGAAACGGCGAAGCGCCGGCGGGATCACTGTCCGTCATCACGGCTCCGTACCCTTGCATACCACCCATATCGTGGACATTATTCATGTGGATGCTCCCTATAAGTCGGCAGTCTGTTCGATTGGAGGGTGAACGATATTGGTGCCGATCATGGCATCGCGAGTAACCAAACTTGCCAAGCTCGCCTCGTCCCAACCCTCTGTACCTGCTGGCCGCATGGGTAAGACCAAATACCGAAGTTCCGCGTTGGAGTCCCAGACTTTGATTTGCACATCATCATCCAAGACACAACCAAACTCAGCCAAGACCCCTCTGGGGTCAATCACAACTCGTGACCGGTATGGCGCTGACTTATACCAAACGGGTGGTAAACCTAACACCGCCCACGGATAACATGAGCAAAGCGTGCAAACCACCACGTTGTGTGTGCTCGTCGTATTCTCTAAAACGATCATGTGTTCGGCACCACGCCCTGAAAACCCTAAGTCCGCGATCGCTGCCGTGGCGTCTGACAACAACCAAGCTTTGTAATCAGGATCCACCCATGCCCGAGCCACCACGCGCGCGCCATTGTGTGGTCCGACCTTGGTTTCGTAGGTCTCGATTAGCAAGTCTAGCGACTTAGGATCTAGATAGCCCTTCTCCACTAACAAAGACTCTAACGTTCGGACACGCACATCCATTTCACCGAGTTCGCTAGAGTGGCTGTGGTGATCATGGTTGTGGTGATCATGACTGTGATGATCATGCGTTTGAGCATGCGCTCGTTCATTCGCGTGTTTCTCACTTGCGGGCTTCTCATCTGCACTCATGGGTTCCGTTCCTCATATCTAAAGCAAAGCGCCTCTAGCCGTAATCGGCCAAATGGCGTGCACATGTTCATTTTTGACACAAATGATCTCATCGTACAAGTTAATCGTTGGGTCGCAATGACCGGGAATCAGCATCACAGACTCACCGAGCTCAGCACGATCACCATCATTTAATGCAACCACGCCGTGCTCATCTGATGCCTTTAAGTACTGCCATTGGGGACGATTCACGAGCTTAGGCTGGCCGGCATCAACACTAGATGCTTTTAAACCCGCATCAACAATGGCAAACCCTTCACGCGCTGTGCTCATGACGGTGGATTTCACAAACAGTGCATTCTCAAACAACACATCCTCAGGGCCAGCGATGTTCTCACCATAGTCACGATCCATAAATGCATAGCTTCCAGGCTGTAATTCGCTATACAAACCTGAATCACGCTCATGCCAGAACGTCCCCGTTCCTGCGCCTGTCACACAGTCCACAGATATTTCCGCCTGCCTTAATGCGGTCAAAGCCTGTTGCACCACCTCACAGGCCCCAGCAATGGCTTGGGCACGTTCAAGAGGCTGTCTAAAGTGCTGAGAGCGACCGTGATAGCAATGCAAACCAGCAAATCGCAGACCAGCGCCAGGCGCGCTCTGAATCAATTGTGCTAATTCGACAACAGCAGTGACTGGGGCACCGCAGCGTTGACCACCTACTTCCACTTCGATGTAGACATCTAACTGCTGTGGTGCGTTTGCCATATGTCGCGCCAGGGCGGTGACCTGTGACACGTCATCGACCAACACACCGAGTCGTACGCGCTCGGCAAGCGCACGTAATTGCTTGAGTTTGTGATCGCCCACGACTTGGTTGGTGATGAGAATGTCATGAATACCTGCCTGCGCAAAGCAGGCAGCTTCACTTAACTTTTGGCAACAAATGCCGACTGCTCCCCGAGCAATCTGGCGCTTAGCGACTTCTGGGCATTTGTGACTTTTAGCGTGGGGACGCACTCGTAAGCCACCGCTGGCTTGCATCAAACGATCTAGGTTGCGCTCAAAAGCATCTAGCATCAACACCAAGCTCGGCGTGTCAATTGAATCGAAATGATCCCCCACTTGGCATGATTGCCAGGGTTGCATACGCCCTCCTTTCAGTGTCAATAAAAGCATTTGATTGTGGCGTCTTGCTAAAACAATGACAGAACAATGACGCATTAGCTTGCTTCAAGTATATGATTGAAGCGTGCTTTGTCACACCTAGAATCACTAAAAGTGGCCGGTACAAATTTTTAAGGCCCCTCTATTTTGGATAGACAACATGCGCACAGATTTGCAAGCCGTCAAAGTTTTGGTCTTCGATGTCTTTGGATCGGTGGTCGATTGGCGCGGGTCCATTGTTCGTGACTTATCGAGCTGGGGCGCGTCGCGAGGAATAGCCGCTGACTGGGAAGCCTTGGCGTTGGCTTGGCGCAGCTACTATCAGCCCAAAATGGAGGCGGTGCGCAGCGGGCAACGACCTTGGACGCTACTAGACGACTTACATCGTGAGTCACTGGAGTCGCTGCTGCCTGAGTTTGGACTGACGCATCTGTCAGCTGAGGATCTGGATCACATCAATCAAGTGTGGCACCGACTTGATGCATGGCCTGATGCCATTTCAGGACTGACGCGATTGAAGTCTCGTTACGTTATCGGCCCTTTGTCCAACGGCAATATTGCACTGTTGGCCAACATGGCCAAGCACGCTGGTCTTCCTTGGGATCTGAGTTTTTCAACAGAGTGGTTCAAAGCTTACAAGCCCATGCCAGAGAGTTACTTGGGGGTAGCCAATGCCATGAGGGTTGAGCCCTCGCAGGTCATGCTGTGCGCTTGTCACAATGATGATCTGCGTTCAGCCCGTGCAGTGGGCTTAAAAACGGCCTTTTGGGCGCGGCCAACAGAATACGGAGCCGCACAGGCAAAAGACTTTGAGCCCACTGATGCGTGGGATGTTGTTGCTACTGATATTCGCGACTTGGCACGGCAATTGTTGGACGAATCAGATCATTGATCTTGCGTTTTCTGTCGCTGCACGCGGGTGATTAAACGATCTAGTTGGTTGGCAAACGCTCGGCTATCTTTGTCCGTGAATGGCGCTGGCCCACCTGTCTGAACACCGTTATCACGTAAATCCTGCATGAAGTTACGCATAGATAGTCGAGATTCGATGCTGTTGGCGTCAATCAAATCACCTCTAGGGTCTATGACCCAAGCCTGTTTGGCAATCACTAGGGCTGCCAACGGCACATCTGCAGTCACCACCACATCGTAGGCACTGACCTGTTCGACGATCCGCTCGTCGGCAACGTCTGCACCAGCGCTCACCTGACGCGCCTGTATCCAAGGCGATGGCGGCACTTGCAGCATTTGGTTGGCGACTAAAGTCACCATGATTTGTGTCCGATTAGCGACCCGATAAAGTATTTCTTTGATGACCGCCGGGCAGGCATCTGCGTCAACCCAGATTTTCATGGGGTTGCCTAAACGAAAATATTGAGCAGATGTTGTTGATCACACAAAACCGGAAAAAAGAGACGTAAAAAATGCGATGTAAAAAGGTTATTTAAAGCCAATATGTAAAAAAGGGCTACGGCCTCTTAGGCTGTAGCCCTTTCAACTATTGGTCGGGACGGAAGGATTCGAACCTTCGACCCCTTGCACCCCATGCAAGTGCGCTACCAGGCTGCGCCACGCCCCGAAGGCAAGCATTGTATCAGAATCGTCGGAGCTAAACGCTCGACAAAAGCGTCGCTATCGACTGTAGCTCTTGACGCAAGCTTTGCAACTCTTGAGCCGTGAGACGGACAGCTGCATCGGGATCAGACTGGCTATCGCGACCGTCAACCAAACGGTTTCTGGCGCCGCTAATCGTGAATCCTTGTTCGTAAAGCAAATCGCGGATACGGCGAATCAGCAACACCTCGTGGTGCTGGTAATAACGTCTGTTTCCGCGACGTTTGATCGGTTTGAGTTGCGTGAATTCTTGTTCCCAGTAGCGCAGCACGTGCGGTTTGACCGCGCACAACTCGCTGACCTCACCGATGGTGAAGTAGCGTTTGGCGGGAATTGCCGGCAATGCGGCAGTGGGGGTATCAACTGAATTCATGGCTGTTTAATCATAACCTTCAATACGATCCAAGGCGCGTAGGCGTATCAGATGAGTCAAAGTTCTGCGCTGGCTCTTCGACCGCCTCTTTTAGCTTTTGACTCGCGTGAAACGTGACCACTCGACGAGCCGCGATGGGAATGACTTCGCCCGTTTTGGGGTTGCGACCGGGACGGGCAGGTTTGTCTCTGACTTGAAAATTACCAAAGCCGGACAATTTCACCGACTCACCACCCACCAAGGCCTCACGAATCTCCTCAAAAAAGGTTTCTACGATATCCTTGGATTCGCGCTTGTTCAAACCGACGCGCTCGAACAGCATTTCAGCGATTTCAGCTTTCGTTAATGTTTGCGTCTCTGACACGCTTTGGTCTCCTAACGCTGTCGCGCATTATGCACTTTTTCAAGGGCTTGTCGTATCGTCAGTAAACAGTACTCAACCCTTTCGTCTTCCAATGTCACTGCTTGATCCTGCAAAAGAAAGCGTAAGGCCACACTAACTGAATGCTCAGCGTCGCCATTTGGATCATGCCACACGTCAAATAAGGTGACGTGGCGCAAGATCTCCAGCCCAGCATCACTCGACACGGTTTCCCAAATGGTATCAAGCAATGACTGAATTGGGGTATTGGCAGAAACCCACAGTGCCATGTCGCGTTGCACCACTGGTTGTTTAGACAGTGCACTAGGAGCAGGCAGAGGGCGTTCCAGCAGACAATCCAAGTCAATTTCAAACATCATTGGGGCACTTGCGAGCCCCTCTTCTCTTACCCACTGAGGGTGCAACTCACCTATCAAGCCTCTGGTTTCGTTATTAAACAAGATCTCAGCACAACGGCCCGGGTGCATTAAAGGATGCGTCACAGGCACAAAGCGAAGCGAGGCTGACGAAGCGCCAAATAAAGCTTCAACGTCACTTTTAACGTCATAAAAATCCACTTGGCGTGATTTGATTGCCCACTGCTCTGGATCGGCTGGCCCCCAAGCCATGGCCGCTAACTTTAAGGGTTGCGCAACACCTGCAACAGTCAAGTCACCGTCTTTAACCATTTCATTGCGACTAAAGACACGACCCAGCTCAAAGACTCGCGCACGATTCTGACGACGGTTGGCGTTATAGACCACATTGGCCAATAAGCCAGGCAGTAATGAAGAACGCATCACAGACATTTGGCTGGCAATTGGATTAACCAACGCAATCGGATCTGCCCGTCCCAATCGATTCGTTTCCCAAACGCTTTCTACAAAGGAGAAATTCACTACTTCTTGGTAATCCCGAGCAGCGACCGCTGCTCTTACGGCGTGTGCGTCCCGTCGGGACTCATCGCGAGCAAGCATTTTGGCGCGCGCTTTGGGAGGTGTCGCTGGTATGTTGTCAAAACCGATCATACGTGCGACTTCTTCGATCAAGTCTTCCTCAATGCGAATGTCAAAACGATACGACGGTGGTATGACCTTGAATACATCGCCCTCAGCGGTCCATTCAAAAGCCAAGCTGTCAAAGACTTGTGCCACTTGTGTGGCGTCACATGCGATGCCCAGTACCTTTTGGCAGCGTGATAAACGCATGCTAACGACGTCCCTAGTCGGCAATGCCAACGTCTGATCATCGATAGGACCCGCTTGACCGCCGCAAATATCCAACACAAACTTTGTTAGACGTTCCAGATCTTCAACGATAGAAACAAAGTCGACGCCCCGTTCAAATCGGTGCGCAGCCTCAGAGGTTAGTTTTAAGGCACGTGTTCTGCCGGCGATGGCATCTGGCCACCAAAACGCAGCTTCGAGATAAATATTCTCAGTTTCAAGGCTAACGGCGGTCTCGTCACCAC
>JAWOGG010000073.1:0-13407 GCA_046497085.1 Orrella sp. | reverse complement strand
CCTATTTCGTGACCGAATGGGTCAGACGTTGTCTGCCCGCATTCGATCCCGCCTGAGAACCAAACTTTTAGTGACGACCGAGCAACTTGGCCCCTTTGGGTTGGCTGCTCAAGGCAACGCCGCTTGGTGGGCGCACCAATACCTCGAACAGATTGACGCCCTACACGGTTACTTAGCCCGTTACCTTCCAGCGCGATTAGGCGCTGTAATCGTGCCGTTGGCCATCATTGCCATCGTTTTCTCTGTTGACTGGATCGCAGGTCTCTTGCTTTTACTCGCAACACCTATTATTCCTGTCTTCATGGCTTTGATTGGCTGGGGCACAGAAAGCATCCATCAATCGCAACAAGAAAAGCAAGCCGCCTTGGCTAGCCATTTGCTAGAGCGACTCGAGGCTTTACCGTGGTTACGACGTCAGGGTGCCGTGGCACAAACCGCTGATGACGTTGAAGTGGCAGCTGATCAGTATCGACGCGTGTCCATGCGCGTATTACGGGTCGCGTTTTTATCGTCGGCCACGTTGGAGTTTTTTAGTGCCGTCTCTATCGGGTTGCTAGCCATCTACATCGGCTTTTCTCTGGTCGGGCTATTCACGTTTGGTCCGGCGACATTGATGACTTTGTCTAGTGGACTGTTCATGTTGCTACTCGCCCCAGAATGTTTTTTACCATTGCGACAAATGGCACAAGCGCACCACGACATGACTGCCGCCAAGGCGGCCGCACAAAGTCTCTCACCCTGGCTTATCGAACCGGTCGATTCGCACGGCACGTCGAATCGGCCGGAACCCTGCGATCGCCCAAATCAAAACTGCCTGGTGATGAATCAAGTGTCATTTCGCTTTGATGAGCAGTCGGCAGGGGTCTTGCATGATCTATCCTTAACACTCAAAGAAGGTGAGATCGTCGGCATATCCGGCCCAAGCGGCAGCGGCAAATCAACCTTACTGGCTTTATGTGCAGGTTTTTTGACGCCCACGCGTGGTCATATCGCACGCGCCTCAGATTGGTCATGGCTTAACCAGAGACCTTACTTGTTTCACGACTCCTTACGAAACAACCTTTTGCTTGCCCGTCAAGACAACGTGCCTGACGCTGAGTTAATCGCGGCACTGAATGATGCCGGCTTGAATCTACCGGACACATCACTACCAGATGGTCTAGACACGCCAATCGGCGAACAAAACCGTGGCGTCTCGGGTGGCCAAGCTCAGCGCATCGCTTTAGCGCGCGCACTTTTAAGTGGCGCTCGACTGTGGATTTTGGATGAACCGACAGCTGCCTTAGACGAAACCACCCGCGATGGCTTGATTGCGACCTTGGTGGCCCTTGCTCGAAAAAGTGGCACCGCGGTCTTGATGGCCACACACGACAAAAGTCTTTTAAACGCTTGCGACCGTGTGGTGACCTTGGATTCGTTAGCTAACACCGCAATCTCTAAAGAGGTGACGGCATGACGCCTTGGTCGTACCTCTTTACGATTTACCGCGCGCGCGCGCCCTGGCTCACAGTCAGTTTTTTGTGTCTCACCGTGACTTGGCTAGCTGGTGCCGCTCTTTTGGCGGTCTCTGGTTGGTTCATCACGGCTTGCGCGATGGCAGGACTCGGATTGGTTCTGAATCTGAATATTTTTACGCCCTCGGCCGCTATTCGAGGACTGGCCATATTACGCACACTGGGTCGCTACACCGAGCGGGTTATCGGGCACGAGGCCATCTTAAGAGTGTTAGCCGATTTACGTTCGCGAGCCTTTCGAGCCCTTGCAAGTCAACCCGCAAAGGCCCTTGACCAGCGTCGCTACGCAGATTTGGTTAATCGACTGATGGCGGATGTTGAAACCTTGGATGGTATTCCCATCCGAGTCATTGGCCCATTGTTTTCAGCGTTGTTAACGCTCATTGGCGTAACCATCATCAGTGCCATCTGGGGTAACGCAATCATCGCTGTCACCGTTGGGGGTGGCGGACTGGTCATCTTCGCAGTGGCTTGGTGGAGTGCATTAAAAGGGCGCGAGCAATCTAGACAATTGGTGAAGAAGCGAGCCGAACAGAGAATCGCCACCATCGATCATCTTGCTGGCATGGCGGAACTGATTGCCAATAACCAGACCATTAAAAGCGCCGAGCGCTTACATTCGATTGATTCGCATCAACTGCATCGCGTGTCCAAGCAAGAAATCATTGCCAGCCTTGGGGAACACTCCGTACAGGCGTTAACTGCGCTGATGACACTAGCCGTGTTGTTTCTGGCTTGGGGGGCTGTTGATGCACCGATTCTGGCCTTGTTAGGCTTGATGACGCTGGGATTAAACGAGGCGTTGGGCACATTACCTGGTGCTTTATGGCGAGTGGGCGAATCCGAGGAGGCCGCAATCCGACTTCAAGAATTGGAGGCCAGCCCCAACAATGCCATTGCCTACCCCACTGACGGCTCCATCAAAAACAAGGCATTGAACCCAACACTGCAGATCAATTCACTCGTCTGCCAACGCCAACCCAACCAGCAGGCTGGACTCTCACTTTGCATACAGGCTGGTCACCCACATGTCATTTTTGGCAAGAGTGGCAGCGGCAAAACCAGTCTTTTGGAGACTCTTGCGGGTGAGCTTGAACCTGTTAGCGGCGAAGTATTGCTGAATGATCAACAACTGCTGAACCTTCCTGACATGACTCGCTATCAACGGGTGTCCTTTTTAGGGCAAGGGGATCTACTGATCAATATCAGTATCAGGGACTTTTTGTCACTAGGACTGGCCCAACCCTCAGATGAGCAGATAAAACACGCGCTGTCTGTGGTTGATCTCGGCGACACGCTTGAGCAAACGCCAGAAGGGTTGGACTACATCCTAGGTGTTCGGGGTAATCGGATTTCAGGCGGACAAGCCAGGCGATTGCAATTGGCTGCGCTGCTGCTTAAAAGTCCAGATGTTGTTTTGCTTGACGAACCTTTTAGAGGTTTAGAAGCACCGTTGGTGCAGTCGATTATTGACAAGATGCAGCCCTGGATGGCTGATAAGTGCGTCGTTTTTGTCACCCATGACCCAAGCGCGCTGCCCACCGCCTGGGCAAGAACTCATTGGCCACATGAGTCATTCTTGGCTGAAGTCGATCTGCATTCGAACCAAGCCAGGCATGGCATTTGAGTGTTCTCGCACAAAACCCAGTTTTTCGCAGAAGTGATGCATCGAATGGTTCGATGGCAATGTATCGCCATACATACGATCTACCCCCCAAACGCGTGCAGCATGGATCAGTTGGGACATTAACGCTCGACCAACACCGGCACCCTGCCATGCATCACCAACGACAATCACGAACTCACACTGTCGTTTTGTGGCATCACACTCAATGCGACCCATCCCAAAGAGTGTTTCTACACTATCTATCCATTGATGCGCAACATAACCAATCATGCGATCAGGATCAGGATTGCAAATTCGCGCAATGTCGGCCTCACTAACCACTGGAGGCGTGCGCCGTCCATACCTAAAATACAAGGTACCCGGCGATAGACCGTCTACAAATAATGACACTAGCTGCACATCAGACGGTTTGATCGGTCTAATTTGATACCCGTGCGGCTCGAAACCCCACCGGGACTGGTTGGGATCATTTGTTCGCATAGTCAACCATGCCTTAAGAAATAAGACGTTAGACACTATTTAAGTGACTATATTGACTAGTGTAAGACTGACAAATGACAGTGATAAGTCACAGCAGAGGCATGTTTGCACCGGTACGCAGTAAAGCCTGACGAGACGTCAATGGTTTCTGGGTAACAACAAGTCAAATTGCACGCTTGAACCTTGCGCCTCAAACTGCAACTCACCGCCAAGCATGCGGGCGATATGCCTAGAGAGGTAAAGCCCCAGCCCAGATCCGCTCTGGCTCATGGCACATAGCTCTGAATTTATTTGTCTGTTTAGGAACATGTTTGTTTTAGTTGTCAAAATTATTTCCTTTGGCCCTAAAAGCCGACAGCTGGCTGGGTGATATGGCTGGGTCATATGCCTGTGCGTCAGGCCCAGCTTGACTTTACGTGCTCAGGGGTAGCAAATAAAAAGCACAGTTTATTTATACAAATTAAGCATGGAAGTTAGTAATGGCGAAACATCAAAGGACCATTGCTTCATAGTAGAGATAGGTCCACACTGGTGACATACAACTCTTGAAGCAAGATTCAAAAGGAAGGTCACCATGTCACACTCAAAAAATGCTTTTTTGGGGGTTGACGGCGCAGTTACCAAAACAGATGAACCAGTCGATATGTTGTCGGCGTCTCACGACCGAATCAGACGGCAATGTAGAACATTAATCAAATTACAAGCTCACATTGACAAACACGGCGCTGATGATCAAGCGCAACGCGCCGCTAGTCGAGTCATGCGCTACTTCGATGAAGCTGTCGTCCTACATCACGAAGACGAAGAGCAAGACGTGTTTCCGGCGCTCACAGCAGCCGCCACCGCTGTTGAGCTACCAACCACCTTGTCGCTATGTGCGAGACTCACGCAAGAGCACGCCAAGATGGGCTATGGCTGGCAAAACGTACGGGAACATCTAGAGCCTATTGCCAAGGGAGAAAAGCATCACCTACCACAGGCGTTGGTGCTGCAGTTCACTCATGCCTATGAAAAGCACACTGACTTGGAAGACCGTGTACTACTCCCATTGGTACGCAAGCTTTTAGGTGTTGATCAGCTAACTAGGATTATCAACGCCATGCGCGCTAGAAGGGGCCTAAGTCCAGCCTAAGTTCAGCCAAAGTCCAGCACAACTCTTGGACTAAATGCTGCTGTCCCAGCAGCAGCAACTAATGCAATATTTAAAGACGGATTGATCTAGCACAAGCGACGGCAAATGGACTGATGATTCTGTGCATATTGGTGTGCGTCAATACAGGACACGGGTAATGTTTCCGTCAAACCTGAGGATCAATTCACGATGTCTTTACAAGCAACTGAACAATCACGAAGTCGGCTAACACTCGTGCAAGGATTACACGCACTCGCCTCAAAAAGTGGTGTACGCCCACTGATGATCGCCAACCGAAAACTTTTACCCATCGTCCAGGGCGGTATGGGCGTGGGGGTTTCTGCAAGCCGTCTAGCCGGCACCACTGCCCGCTTAGGCGCGATGGGCACCATCTCTTCCGTAGATCTGCGCCGCTTACACCCTGACCTGTGGGAACAAACCAAAGACCTCGACAAAGCCACTGACGCACGTGAACGCATCGATCAAGCCAATCTCGTCGCCCTTGACCGTGAAATTAAAAAAGCCCAAACCCTATCCCAAGGCAATGGCTTCATTGCTGTCAATGTGATGAAGGCTTTAAGTGCGTACGAAGCCTATGTGACCCAAGCATTAGAAAGCGGTGCCGATGCCATCGTGGTGGGTGCTGGCCTGCCGTTAGATCTGCCCGATCTGGCCAAAGAATTTCCCCGCACCGCACTTATCCCAATTTTGTCAGACGCCCGCGGCATCGCGTTAGTCGTCAAGAAATGGATCAAAAAAGGTCGTCTTCCAGATGCGATCGTGATTGAACATCCCAGGCTTGCCGGTGGTCACCTTGGTGCCGGTAAAGTGTCTGACTTGGATGCGGCGCGATTTGAGTTTGAAACCGTCATTCCTGATGTACTGGCCACGTTTCGTGAACTAGGCGTCGAAGGTCAGATCCCCTTGATTGCCGCCGGTGGTATTGGTAGTCTGGCTGACATCAAAAAACTACAGGCGCTCGGTGCAAGCGCCGTTCAACTAGGAACCGCTTTCGCGGTCACTGAAGAATGTGATGCCAATGACGCCTTCAAACAAGTGTTGGCTGAAGCCAAACCACAGGACGTGGTGGAGTTTGTCAGTGTCGCGGGCTTACCGGCTCGTGCCGTCAGAACCCCTTGGTTAGACAAATATTTACGTATCGAACCCATTCTTAAGCAACGTGCGCACGTCAAACCCAAGTGCAACATGAGCTTTGACTGCCTGGCCCACTGTGGCTTGCGCGACGGTAAAAGCGAGATGGGTCAGTTTTGTATTGACCGTCAACTCGGTCATGCCTTGGAAGGCGATACCCAAAAAGGGCTTTTCTTTCGTGGCAAGGGGAGATTACCCTTTGGGCATAACATCCGTTCGGTGCAAGATTTGGTGCAATTTTTATTGTCAGGTGAAACCACATCGCCATTAACATCGCCACCAACAGCGCCGCAGCCCAGTTGAAGCACGCTTAATACTTGCAAGCTTGAGATTTATAAGAGGCCAGCAAAATGAACGTTGTGAAAGACTTAACCACACTGCAACCCATTAGCCTTGATGTGCTCGCTGAGAAATACCTCAAATCAGGCGAGCACAGTGCTGAAGACATTTACAAACGCGTGGCACGCGCCCTCGCTAGCGTTGAGCCGCGTGATCAAGACATTTGGGAAGCACGCTTCCTAGAAAATTTGCGACGCGGCGCCATCGGCGCAGGGCGGATCATGAGTGCAGCGGGCACAGACATTGAAGCCACCCTGATTAACTGTTTTGTGCAACCCGTTGGCGACTGCATACAAGGGCAAGATCATGAGGGCTATCCTGGCATTTACGAAGCCCTGCGAGAGGCCGCTGAAACCATGCGACGCGGCGGTGGGGTTGGTTATGACTTTTCTCGTATAAGACCCAACAGCGCGAAAGTACACGGCACCGCCTCAATCGCCTCTGGTCCTTGCAGTTATATCAACGTGTTTGATCAGTCCTGCGCCACGGTAGAAAGTGCGGGTGCTAGGCGCGGAGCACAAATGGGGGTTCTGCGTATCGATCACCCTGACGTGATGGCGTTCATCACAGCCAAACGCACCCCCGGTCGGTGGAACAACTTCAATGTCTCTGTGGGCGTTACCGATGCCTTCATGAAAGCCGTTAAAAACGACACGCAGTGGGAACTGATCCATCGCGCTGAGCCAAGCGCCAAATGGATAGAGGCTGGTGCCTACCAACGTGCTGATGGTCAATGGGTGTATCAAGTCGTCCGCGCTCGTGAGCTTTGGGACACCGTCATGCAGTCGGCGTATGACTTTGCCGAACCCGGCATCCTGTTTTTAGACAATATCAACCGCGACAACAATCTACGCTACTGCGAAACCATCGAAGCCACTAACCCCTGCGGCGAGCAACCTTTGCCGTCTTACGGATGCTGCGACTTGGGCCCCATTATCCTGACCCGATTTGTAAACAACCCTTTTGGGTTTAACGGCCCCGCTCGATTTGATTTTGAAGGGTTTCAGGCAGTGGTGGCACAACAAGTCCGAGCGTTAGACAACGTGCTCGACTTAACGCATTGGCCACTGCCACAACAACAGGAACAAGCCATTGCCAAGCGTCGAATTGGCGTTGGCTTCACCGGGCTTGGCGACACTCTCATCATGCTTGGCTTGCGCTATGACCACCATGATGGTCGCGCCTTTGCAGAAAAAATGGCACAAACGTTACGCGACAGCGCCTATGAAGCATCGGTGTTGTTAGCCCAAGAAAAAGGCGCGTTTCCCCTCTTTGAGGCCAAGTCATATCTGGCTGAGGGCACCTTTGCCAGTCGCTTACCCGAGCGCATTCGCGCCATGATTCGTGAACATGGCATACGCAATAGCCATTTGTTGTCGATCGCCCCCACGGGTACCGTGAGCTTGGCTTTTGCTGACAACGCATCAAACGGAATCGAGCCGGCGTTTTCATGGATATATCACCGCAAGAAACGCGAAGCCGATGGCTCTACGCAAGAATATGCCGTCCAAGACCACGCCTGGCGTCTATACAAAGAATTGGGCGGTGATCCCGACAACCGTCCAGAGACGTTTGTGTCTGCGCTCGAAATGGCAGCGATTGATCACATCGCCATGATGGAGGTAGTACAGCCTTACGTTGACACCTCTATTTCCAAGACTGTTAACGTGCCAGCCGACTACCCTTACGAAGACTTTAAAAGTCTTTACTCTCAAGCTTGGGCCGCCAACTTAAAAGGCTTGGCTACCTATAGACCCAATGACATTTTAGGGTCGGTGCTATCAACCGAATCGCAACAAGCGCCAACTGAACCCGCTCAGTCAACAGATAAGACCGTTGACCCCATGCGTCGTGTGATCGAAAGTCGACCACGAGGCACTTTACCGGCCGTGGCTGAAAAGTTGGAATACACCACCCAAGAGGGTCAAAAGACCCTATACGTCATCGTCTCTTTTCTATCCATGGGCCAAACTGACGATGGGCGCGACCTTGAGCGAGCGGTCGAGTTTTTTATGCCGGTTGGCCAAAGCAGCCAGTCTCAGCAATGGATAACAGCCAGCATGCGGCTGTTATCTCTCGCCGCGCGCGGCGGCTTTTTAGAGCGAGCCTTAAGTGACATGCGTAAAGTCGTCTGGGACCGGGGTCCAGTCCGCCTTGGCACCCTCATCAAATCCGATGGCACCGAAGTCCCTCGTTGGCATGACTCAGAGGTTGCTGCCATTGCATACGCTATCCAGCAAATCATCGAAAGCCGACAATCACAATCAGCTAAGTCATCGTCTAATCAGGAGCCAGATCATTCGCTACTTAGCGGTAAAAAATGTCCTGAATGTGGCGCGCGCAATATGATTAAAAAAGACGGTTGTGACTACTGCACAGCGTGCGGTTACTTAGGAGCATGTGGATAAAACTTAGTAATAAAACTTTTTTGGTTATTCAAACCTATTCCTGTAACATAAATGTATTTTTAGTTAACTAAGATGCTTTTGTTAACTAAGAATTGGAACCAAGCGACACAATTAGCGTCAGATAGTAGCCTGCTAACAAACATGGTTCGTATGTCACACATAAAAATCCAGACAAAGTCTTTGGGTCAATGGCTTGCCATCGTGTTAATTGCCTTAGCCGGATCCGCAGCTTTACCCGCGGGTCCCGCAAGCGCCCAAACACTTGAACGCATCCAAGCATCCGACGAGCTAAAGGTCTGCATGTGGCCTGAATACTTCGGGATCAGCTATCGAAACCCACGCACGGATCTGTTGCAAGGCATTGACATTGATATGTCAGCAGCGCTAGCCAAGGATCTCGGGGTGACATTGACTTATGTGCCCACTACGTTTGCGAGCTTTATGGATCAACTTGATAGCCAAGAGTGTGACATTGCCATGATGGGCGCTGGCGTGACTGAGTCAAGAAAACAGCGAATAGACTTCTCAGATCCCTATCTTCGCAGTGATATCTACTTCATCACAACCAAAGCCAACCAAATTCTTCAATCGGTGCAAGACCTTGATCAGCCAGGTGTGGTGATTGCTGTTCAAAAAGGCACATTGATTGAACCCTTTCTCAAAAGCCACCTCAAAAATGCCTCGCTTGCGATTGTCTCTGGCCCAGGCGCCCGAGAACTGGAAGTGGAGTCAGGTCGCGCCGATGCGTTTGCGACAGACTACCCTTACAGCCAACGTATGTTGCAAAACACCGATTGGGCACGACTCATTAGCCCAACCACCACCTTGAACTTAACCGATTACGCTTACGCGGTGCGAAAACAAGACCCCGAGTGGTTAGACACGGTCAATGCCTTCGTCAAAAGAGTCAAAGCCGACGGACGACTGGCAAAAGCAGCAGAAAAAAACGCACTGGCACCCATCTTGGTTAAGGACTGAGGGTGGTTGTCAATGCCTCTGCACGATTGCAACCCAAACAAGTCAGATTAGCGGCAATCTTCGTCGGTTTAATACTCTTGGCACTCATTTGGGCAGGCTTTTGGGTGACAACGCGAACGATCAATAACAACTTTGAAAGCACCACCCTCTCCTCGGTAAAAGCAGAAACCGCTTACCTCGACGATCATTTGGATCGTGCGTTTCAGCAAGTCGACAACACCCTTCTGACCGCCAAAACTTTACTGACCGTGCTGGCCATAGATGGCTCACCCATCACCAATCAAACACTAGCGCCATTGGTGGGAGGTGATCGCCTGATCCGCAGCCTATCGGTCCTAGACACAGAGGGTCAAGTCATTGCAAGCTCCAATCCAAAAAACGCCAATAGCCGCATCCCGATAAAGCAGCTGATTGCGACTGCAAGCCCTAGGAATACGACCAATGCTGGAGTCATCTACGGTCCCGTTGAGCCCTATAGGGACCTCAGTGAATGGGCAAATAAAACCCCCTCACCCACCCAACGCTTTCTCCCCGCCTGCTTACCCGTCATCCTGAACAACGTGCCCCACGTTTTATTGTTGACACTGAACACGACACTTTTTAGTAACTTCTGGGAAAGAATTGGACACAACCAGCACACCGAAATTGCGGTGTTTGACTACAATGGGACTAAATTTTTATCGCACCATAAACAGTCATTAGATACAGCGGCCGTCTTTGATATCGTCCAGTCAAAAAGTCAAAACAATCGACTCGGTGATTTCTTCCTTACCAATAAGCACGACTTCCTTGTCTCATATCGGGCTAGCGACCGATACCCAAAAATCACCGCATCAATCGCTTACCTTCCACCTATACGCGAACAGGTTGAATCAGAGCAGCAATTACTCCTAGGACTAGCCATCTTCGGGTCATTGCTTGTACTAACAGTCTTGTTGCTGACTTATCGCCTTTATCTACGCTATGAGAGAGCGGCCGTCTACTCACGCACACTTCTTGACGGCATCACAGCTCACGTGATGATGAGCCGATCTGACACACAAGGAAACATCACTGACGTCAATGAACCATTTTTAAGTGTCATGGGTTATGAGCGTCATGAAGTGCTTGGTCAGAACCATGAGATTTTTGACAGTGGCCAACAGCCCGCGTCTGTGCAAAATGATCTATGGGGAACCATTCATGATGGAAAAATTTGGCGAGGCACGTTTCGCAACCGAACCAAATCAGGTCAACTGGTTTGGCTTAATAGCACCATCATTCCCCTCAAGAATGAATGGGGTCACATTACACAGTATGTCACCATGTACAGCGACATCAGTAACGCAATTAAGATGTCTGAGGAAATCGAACGGGAAAGAACAGCTCGACAGTCATTGGAGACTTTAAATAGAAAGCTGCGCACCGATGCGACACGCGACCCACTCACCGGATGCTGGAATCGCCGCGGCCTAGACGACTTCTTAGAAGCCCTGTCTACAGATCCTAGCCTGACACAAAGCTCTGTATCAGTATTGATGCTCGATCTAGACCACTTTAAAGCGATCAATGACACCGACGGACATCACGCAGGTGACTTGGTGCTCAAAGCCTGTGCGAACGCGTGGCAAGACACGGTTAGAAGCTCCGATTTACTGGTGCGACTCGGCGGCGAAGAATTTGCTATGTTGCTGTTTAGAAACAGCACCGATGATGCTTGGGAGGTTGCCGAAAAATTGCGCTTGGCTACCGAGCAAATCCGAATCAAAATCCCAGAAAAGGCCCAACCCATAAATGTCACCGTCAGTATTGGCGTTGCCCATGCCACGCACACATCTAAAGAGAACATTGACGCATTGATGCGACAAGCAGACGTTGCCTTGTATGACGCCAAACGGACAGGACGAAATCGGGTGAAATTAGCTCGCTCGTGATTTATCTGACATGAGCCGAACAAATCAAATCAAAACGTCTACAAATGACTCGGTATTTTAAGAGCCTGATCCAAAGGCAATGCTTTCTCGTAATACCAGCCTTGCGCTTGATGACAGCCCGCTTCCACAAGCACAAGCATTTGCTCCTCTGTTTCCACGCCTTCAGCCGTTACGCTCAGCTTAAGTTGACGAGACAGCGTCATAATCACATCGATAATATCTTTCTGGACTCGGTTGCCATTGCCAGAGACAAATGAGGAATCGATTTTTAACTTATCCAGTGGCATGTTGATAAGCCTCGACAACGACGAGTGACCTTTACCGAAATCATCGATAGCGATTTTAACGCCCAACCCTCGAATGGTGTTTAGTTGCGACACCAATACACCAAGATTTTGTGACAGGTCACTCTCAGTTACTTCAATAACCAAGCCATCCAGATCCGTTTGCCGTTCGTCCATTAAGTCAATCAACAAATCAGTTATTTGCCGACCGAGAAACAACTGCGGCGCCACATTCATGGACACTGATGCGTCTTTGATGTGCTGCCTAATCAAAGGCATGGCATCAAGAACTTGGGAGGCGATTGATTCGGTCAACGCCCAAATCAAACCATTGTCCTCAGCCACCGGTATGAACTCATCAGGCGTAACACGACCAAGCACGGGGTCTTCCCAGCGAGCCAAGGCCTCAAATCCTATGACCTTACCACTAGGCATTTCAACCTCTGGTTGGTAGTGCGCGACGATGGCGCCGTTGGCAATCGCCTTCTCCAAAATCGTTTCGATTTTCAAGCGCCGGCTGATCTTGTCACCCATGGTCTCTGTGTACCAAACCACTTTTTTCTGCGAATGATCCCGTTTAGATTCGTACAGCGCCGCATCGGCTTGCTGCAACAAAACGGGTAAAGATTGAGAAAACGTTGGGAAGATGGTTACGCCTGCACTGATGGTGGTGTGCAAAGTTTCCATTTCAATGGCAACACTGTAAGCACTCAAGCGCCTATCAAGACGTCTTTTAATGTCATCGAGCTCATCTTCGTCTTTAAAATCCACTACTGCTAAAAACTCGTCGCCGGAGCGTCTACACAGTAAATGCCCTTGGGGCAAAACCCCTGAAATATGATCAGCCACGTCTTGAATGACCTGATCCCCACGCTCATGACCAAACAAATCGTTGATTTGCTTGAGACGGTCCAGATCAATAAAAATCAACAAGAATGGGTGCTTAGCTGCATCCTCGGTGTTTAAACGTGCAGTAATCGAATCAGAAAAGGCCCGGTAGTTTGGTAATCCGGTCAATACATCTTGATAGGCGTAACGGCGTAATTGTTCTTCTGCAGCTTTGATCTCTCGAATGTCCGTAAAAACCGCCACCTGCCCTTTTTCTTGCTGACTCTCGTCGTAGACACGTGTCACAGCAAGTTGGACGGGAATCACGCTGTCACTGGCGTCATAAAATACCGTCTCACCCCGCCATTGACCCTCTTTTTCAAGCGCTTTTTTGATGATGGCGCTCGGTGCGCTTCCCTGGCCTGAGCGATAAAGCTTGCCTGCTTGATGACCGATCAACTCTGAGCGTTCGTAACCCGTGATTTCCAGAAGCGCTGGGTTTACATCGACTATTTCACCATCAACGGCGGTGATCATGATGGCCTCACCTGCTGTCATAAAGACGCTAGCGCTGGTTTTAAGTTGCTCTAATGTTTGACGCTGTTCGGTCAGCAGTTTGCCTAGCGTGGCGCGAATTTCCGAGATTTCGTCACCCCGGTCATCGACTAGAGGCTCTACTGGTTTGCCTTGGACAATTTGTCGCGACAACTCCAGTAATTGCTCAAAACGCGCCAACGTTCTTCTGGTGAGAC
>JAWOGG010000060.1:0-6929 GCA_046497085.1 Orrella sp. | reverse complement strand
CCAGCCAGTGTTACGCCTAATGCCGTACTCAGAAGATAAGCTATCGCCCACAATCACCATCGTATTGGATGGCATAGTGTTGCCGTTGGCTTGCACCGTTGTGGCGCCAGCCAATAAGCCGATCGTTAAAAACGTGACAAGCAAGCCACTGAGTTTTAGGCTAAATTGATGGCGCTTAATAAGGGATTTTTGCGCGTTTGACGGCCACACATGCGACAATATTTTCATGATGATCAATAAAACAGACAGTGCGGATGTAGCCGCGATTGAAGTGAAAGGTTTAGGCAAACGTGTCTCAGACGCGGGTGGCGAGCTGACGATTCTGGACGATATCAGTTTTAAGGTAGCTGCAGGTGAATCGGTCGCGGTCACGGGTGCCTCAGGTTCTGGTAAATCAACCTTACTTGGACTGCTAGCGGGGCTAGATGTTCCCAGTGAGGGCTCAGTGCATTTATTGGGCAGTGATATTTTTGCTCTTGATGAAGATGGCCGAGCAAAGTTTAGAGCCGCGAACGTGGGTTTTGTGTTTCAGTCGTTTCAATTACTCGCTAACCTCACCGCGCTAGAGAACGTGATGCTGCCGCTCGAATTGGCTGGTAAGCCTGCGCTTGAGCAAGCCAAAGCGGCCTTAGTTGAGGTGGGCCTTGAGCATCGCTTTAATCACTACCCATCAACGCTTTCCGGTGGTGAACAACAGCGTGTGTCGATCGCCCGAGCATTTATCAGTCGCCCAGCGGTTTTGTTTGCTGATGAACCCACGGGTAGCTTAGATGTGTTGACGGGTGCCCGTATCATCGATTTGATGTTCCGTTTGCATCAAGAGCTTGGCACCACATTGATTTTGGTGACCCATGATGGTCACTTGGCCACCCGTTGTGCACGCTCACTAGAAATCCAAGCGGGTCGCCTGGTCACACCAAACGCGACAACCCCTAATTCGCCGAATCCGCCTGTGGCGGCTTAAAAGGGTCATTTCTGCAAATAAACGTCTGCAATTATCTGGCGACACTTATTCTTAGGTGTTCAAGGGTGTGATGGCTCGCGCCTAAGAGCGACTAGCCTGACGACTTGGTATGGTGTTGATTGTGTTGGTCGTTATGGCTGTGATTGCCAAATGAGCTACTGTGCCCATTGTGTCCGTTATGTCCATTGTGTGTGCCGCGTGCACGCACGATACGGCGCACTTGCGGTACGCGCCGGATGGCCCGATACACTCGTGCCAAATGGTTGCGGTCGCTGACCTGTACGGTCAGACTCAAGACAAATGACTCACTGGTGTCGTCATTCATGTTGACGTTGACGATATTGGAGTTGGCTTGGGCTATCTCCCCGGCAATCAAACCAAGTACGCCACGCTCATTTAAGGCGGTGACATCGATTCGAGCGGGGAAATGGCGAGCGGTGTGCGCGTCCCAAGCGACCTTGATCCAGCGTTCTGGTTCACGTGCTTGGGCTCGTTTGGCCACCGGGCACTCGGCCGTGTGGACCACCAAGCCTGTGCCTACTCGTATGCCAGCGACAATGTCGTCGCCAGGCAACGGGCCACAACAGGGTGATAGCACCACGGCTTGGCCTTCGTTGCCTTGGATCAGGATGGTGGCGGCGCGAGCGGCGCTGAACACATCGAGTTCGGCTGCAGTGGTGGCTATCAACGGGTGGTCTGGTGCAAAGCGACGTGCCACGACAGCCGCCAAACGCTTACCTAAGCCGATATCAGCCAAGATCTCTTCGCGCGATTGAGCGCTGCTTTCTTTGATGAGTTTGTCCCACGTGGGATCGTCATCTTTAGGAAAGTTGAGTTTGAGTTCGTGAAAGGATTGCTTAAGCAGTCTTTCTCCAAATGCAACCGATTCACCGTATCTGACAGTACGCAGATAGTGGCGAATTTCTGAACGCGCGCGACCAGTACGAGCAAAATTTAACCAATGCGCACTCGGACGGGATGCCTCTGAGGTGATGACCTCAATCGTATCGCCACTTGCCAGTTCAGTGCGTAACGGCACGTACTCGCCGTTGACCTTGCAGGCCACTGCGCGGTTACCAACATCGGTGTGTATGGAATAGGCAAAGTCAACGGGTGTCGCGCCGCGAGGCATAGAGACAATTTTGCCATTGGGCGTAAAGACATAGACCGCATCGGGGAAGAGATCGACTTTGACATGCTCAAGGAATTCACCCGAATCACCTGTCTGGCTTTGAATATCTAGCAAAGACTGTAAGGCAGTATGGGTTTTTTTCTGGATATCGCTCAAGCTAACGTTGTCTGACTTGTAAATCCAATGAGAGGCCACACCTTGTTCAGCGATGTTGTGCATTTCTCGAGTACGGAATTGAAACTCAATGGGTGTACCGAAAGGACCCACAAGTGACGTGTGCAACGATTGGTAGCCATTCATCTTGGGGATGGCGATGTAGTCTTTGAATTTGCCTGGTACCGGACGGTAGAGTTGGTGCAAGATGCCTAGTGCTAAATAACATTCGGGCAATGTGTGTACAACAACTCTGAAACCGTAGATATCCAACACATCAGAAAACGATTTTTTTTGTTCGGTCATCTTGCTGTAGATGCCGTAAAGAGTCTTTTCTCGGCCGGAGATGTCGGCTTCAATCCCTGCGGCCGGTAACGCAGCCCGAGTGGCGTCGAAGATTTTGGTGAGGACTTCGCGACGGTTGCCGCGTGCAGCCATAACAGCTCGCTTAAGAACCGCATAACGGTTGGGATACATCGCCTCAAAGCAAAGGTCTTGCAACTCACGGAATACGGCATTCAACCCCAAGCGATTGGCGATTGGGGCATAGATATCTAGCGTTTCGCGGGCGATGCGGCGTTTTTTTACGGGACTGACGGCGTCCAGTGTGCGCATGTTGTGCAACCGATCCGCCAGTTTGATGAGGATCACGCGCAGATCACGCGCCATGGCCAACAGCATCTTGCGAAAGCTTTCGGCTTGCTGTTGGGCTTTGCTCGCGAAATCCAAACGATCGAGTTTAGACAGTCCGTCGACTAGTTCTGCCACATCAGGACTAAACTGTTCTGCCAAGGCAGACTTTTCTATGTCTTGGTCCTCCATCACGTCGTGTAAGAGTGCGGCCATCAACGCGTCAGCGTCTAAGTGCCAACCCGCACATATCTCAGTCACAGCGATAGGATGGGTGATGTAAGGTTCTCCGCTTGAGCGGAATTGTCCTAAATGCGCTTGGTCAGAGAAGCGATAAGCTTCTTTGATTTTAAGGACGTCTTTTTTTGGCAGATACCCTGAGACAAGCTTTTCTAGTTGGGTAATGGATGCGCGAGCAGCGAGCGGCTCGACATCTTTGACTTTATCTATTGCGCGATTGGGGTTTTTGTCCTCGGGGCTCCCTCGTCGCCCAAAACGCGAACCGACCTTGATTGCTGAAAGCAACCCGGATGAAGCGGTTCGCAGCCCCGGAAATCCCATATTAATTCACCGTTTTAAGTTGGCACCTTACGCAACATTTCAACGCCCGTGACGCCTGTGGCGATTTCACGAAGGGCGGTGACCGTTGGTTTGTCTTTGCTGTCGATGCGGGCAGCGTGACCTTGAGCCAGTTCGCGAGCACGGTAGGTGGCAACCAAAGTCAGCTTAAAGCGGTTGGGGATTTGCTTCATGCAGTCATCAACAGTAATACGGGCCATTATTTATCCAATTGTTTAAGTTCAAAGGCGCGAGCGCGGTAAAAGCTAACCATAACAGTGCATTTTTAAGTGCGCGTTACGTGCCACTGAATATTGTTCAATGATACAGGTGGACACGGTTATGAAACACAAAATAACGATTTATTTTGTTAATTCCGTGCATGTTGTTAGTTTATCAGCTACAGCAATCTAAAGCGTCATTAGTTGGCTTAAGGGCGTTATTGGCCAGACAAACCCAACGAGTTAAATAACGGGGCGTGCGTTAACGCCTGTCTGGGATACCGAAGACGGGCACACGCCACGATATGGGATAACTGGGCTAACGCCTCATCAAACGTTTGGTTGACGATGACGTAATCAAATTCGTGAGCGTGAGCGATTTCGCTTGCAGCGGCTGCCATGCGTGAAGCGATCACTTCGTCACTGTCTTTAGCACGTGTGCGCAGCCGTGATTCAAGGGCATCGAGTGACGGTGGCAAGACAAAGATGCCGGTCACTGCAGGTAGGAGTTGCCTCACCTGGGCTGCACCTTGCCAGTCGATCTCAAGCATGATGTCTTGACCCGATTCCAACGCCTTTTCCATTGGCTCGCGTGGCGTGCCATAGTAGTTGCCGTGCACCAATGCCCATTCCAGTAAATTGCTCTGTTCGCGCATGGCCAAAAATTCAGCTTCGCTAACAAAGTGATAGTCGCGACCGTTGATTTCACCGTCACGCGGTGCTCGGGTGGTGCATGACACTGACAGCTGTAAGTCAGGATCTTGAGCAAGCAAGGCATTGACCAAGCTAGATTTGCCCGCTCCACTGGGAGCGGTGATTAAAAAAACATTTCCAGCGGCGTTTGTCATGATGTTGGTTGCTAAGACATTCGAGTGCATACAATAGCCGCTAAGAATAGCAGATGAGCTGAGCTAAGCACGAAGCGCTGGCGTGTTCAAAAATTAAAAAATCTGGGCAAGGAGAGACAAATGAGTGAGCATGATGCAAATAACCAAGGCCAGACACGGTCTAAAGTGGCCTTGGTGACGGGAGCGGGTTCCGGTATCGGGCGAGCGGTTGCCTTGGCTTTGGCTAAGGACGATTTCCAGGTGGTGTTAGTGGGACGGCGCGAGGAGGCTTTGTTGGCTACCCAAGCCATGGGAGAGGCGAGCCGATTGCATGTGATGCCCGCTGATGTGAGTGACCATCACGCGGTAGCCCATGTGTTCGGGCAGGTTGAGGAGAGGTTCGGGCGCTTGGATGTGCTTTTCAATAACGCTGGGCGTGGTGCCCCGGCCGTACCGATTGAAGAGCTGCCAATCGACACTTGGCTTGATGTCGTGAACGTGAACTTAAATGGTATGTTTTTTTGCGCACGCGAGGCGATTGCCTTGATGAAAAAGCAAACGCCGCAGGGCGGTCGCATCATCAACAACGGTTCGATTTCGGCGCATGCACCTCGACCCTTTTCAATTGCGTACACGGCAACCAAACATGCGGTGACTGGTCTGACAAAATCAATTGCCTTAGACACGCGCCCCTATGGTATTGCCTGTACGCAGATCGACATTGGTAACGCTGCCACAGAAATGACTGATCGCATGGCTGCGGGTATTTTGCAGCCCGATGGCACCACCCGCGTTGAACCTCGCATGAATGTCGAACACGTTGCCGAATCGGTGGTTCAGATGGTGAATTTTCCGCTTGAGACCAACGTCTTATTCATGACTATCATGGCAACCAACATGCCGTTTGTGGCTCGCGGCTAAATCTGACTTGACCGGATCTGTATACCGATATGACTTCTGATAAAGACGCACGCAAACAACCTCAGCAGCGAGAGGATTATCGATTTTTTCACGCGCTTAACACCCGCTGGATGGATAACGATGTCTACGGTCACGTGAATAACGTGAACTATTACTCTTTTTTCGATACGGCAGTCGCGGCTTTTCTGCTTGAGCGCGCGCAGTTGGATTTTGTGAATGATCCGACGGTGGGCTTGGTGATTGAAACGAGCTGCACTTATTTTGCGCCCATCGCCTTTCCTGACAATTTGGCCGTTGGAGTACGGGCAGCCAAGGTAGGCAAGAGCAGCGTGCGCTATGAGGTGGCAATTTTTAAAAATGACTCCCCCACGGCTTGTGCCCAAGGCTACTTTGTACACGTCTATGTTGAACGCGCCAGCCAACGACCGGCCAGCATCCCAGAGAAGGTACGGCAAGCGTTGGCAAGTATTGTGGTGATGACCGAATGAGACCGAAGTACGTCACCGAAGTGCGTTACTTAAGTCGTTTTTATTCCGGTAATAGTGTTTGAGACGGCACGCGGATCGCGTCGCGGCCAGCGTCCTGTCTGAACTGTCGCCAAAAAATTGCCCAAAAGGGCGTTGAAGCTGTCGGTTGCCTCCAAATTGATGGTGTGACCGCTATTTGGGATCACGGCAAGCGCGGCACTTGGAATGGTGGTTTTGAGCATGACACCTGGTTTGGCACACGCCCAGTCTTCGTCGCCATTGACGATTAACGTGGGAACCGAGAGATTGGCGAGCTGCTCGGTCAGGTCATAGAGTGAAGGCCGTTCGCGTTGCACACCAAGCTGTGTGTTGGCAGAGCCAAGTGCCGAATGTTCACTTAGTTGCTGCTTGAACACCTCAAAACCTTTAGGGTTGGCTCGTAAAAATTGCACACGAGTAGGACCATAGGCGTATGAGTCGGCAAACGCTTGCATGCCGTCCTTGAGCAGCAGATCTGCAATCACCTTGGCTTCGGCTCTGAATTTTTCTCGTTCACTCGGCTCTGCACCGTAACCGCAACCTGCCACACACAGTGACAACGCACGATCAGGATGCTGCAAGCCAAAATGCAGCGTTGCAAATCCGCCCATCGACAACCCAACAATATGCGCTTTGTCGATACCAGCATCGTCCATGATCGCAATGATGTCTGCCACAGCGCGATCTTGCGAATAAGAAGAAACCGACTCTGGCACAGCCGACGGTGGGTAACCCCGGGCGTTGAAAGTCACGGTCTGATATGTACCAGAGAACTTTTGTACTTGGGGTTCCCAGCTGCGCATGTCACCGGCGAATTCGTGAACAAAAATGATGGGTTCGCCTTCACCGGTTACCTCGTAGCACAGTGTCACGCCATCGTTGGTGGTTGCTGTTCGCATCGAAATCTCCTTGAGCCGTTACTCGATTCGTTGTGTCGGTCACATTTGGTCTGAGTTGAGCATAACGCGCGGCGTCTGCCAGACCAAATGGAAAACGACCATAAAAAAAGACCATGGG
>JAWOGG010000027.1:0-6589 GCA_046497085.1 Orrella sp. | reverse complement strand
GTTGGGCTTAGCCCGACCTACATAGCCAGTGAGACAAATGAAGACTGAGGTCGAATCAACTCCCATTATGACCGACACCGACAACGTAACCGCTCTAAACGGTGACACCGTGTCAGCTTTAGAAGCCCCCGACGCCGCGGGACCGCAATTCGTGCGTTGGTTCCGTGAAGTAGCGCCTTACGTTCACGCCTTTCGCAATAAAACATTCGTGGTTGCCTTTGGTGGGGAACTGGTACAGGCCGATGCCCTGAACGCCTTGGTACAGGATCTCTCCCTCTTGAGCGCACTAGGCATTCGCTTGGTTCTGGTGCATGGTTCTAGGCCTCAAGTCAATGAACAACTGCGTCTGAAAGGGTTTGACCAGCAATTTGGTCGTGGCATGCAGCCCACCGATGACGCCGCCCTTGAGTGCGCCAAAGAAGCTGCCGGTGAGATCCGCCTCGACATTGAAGCTGCTTTCAGCCAGGGACTGCCAAACACACCCATGTCGCATGCGCAAATCCGCGTTATTTCGGGTAACTTCGTGACAGCGCGACCAACGGGCGTCATCAACGGCGTGGACTACCGCCACACGGGACAAGTCCGAAAAATTGACACCGATGCGATGAAAGTTGCCATCGAACATGGCTCCATCATCGTCCTTTCGCCGCTTGGTTTTTCTCCTACAGGGGAAGCCTTTAATTTGGCGATGGAAGACTTGGCCACGAGCGTGGCCGTTGCCATTCGCGCTGAAAAACTGATTTTCTTGACAGAAACATCCGGCGTCATCGGACCTGACGGTAACGTTGACACAGAGCTCGCCCGCCTCGATGCGGATGCTCTTTTGGCGTCCAATAAACTCGATGAAAACACCGCTTTCTATCTTCACTACGCTTCAAAGGCGGTCAAACGCGGAGTCGCGCGAGCTCACATGATTCCGTTCACGCTTGATGGCGTGGTCTTACTAGAAATCTTCACCCACGATGGTGTGGGCACCATGGTGGTAGAAGATACCTTGGATGACTTACGATCCGCCACCATCGATGATGTGGGTGCCATTTTGCGACTGATTGAGCCACTAGAGAGCGATGGCACTTTGATCACACGCGGACGCGCGTCGATTGAACGAGAAGTTGAGAATTTCTCTGTGCTTGAGCACGACGGCATGATTTTTGGTTGTGCCACATTGCACCACTACCCAGAAAACAATATGGCAGAGATGGGTTGCCTAATCGTGCATAGTGAATGGCAGGGCACAGGCGAAGGCGAGTTGCTGCTGCGACATATGGAGTCTAGGGCTCGTGCGCTTGGCGCCAAGCGTCTGTTCGTACTGACAACCCGCACTGCCCACTGGTTTGTTAAACGCGGTTTTGTGAAGGGTGGCGTCAGTGATTTACCCAAAGAACGTCAGGCCGCATACAACCGATCGCGCAACAGTCATGTATTTATCAAACGCCTGTAGTGCAATACCTGGCAACTTTGTAAAACTTGCGCTGTGGCCCAGACCTAACGACAAAACCCATGATCGTTAGGTGTATGTGTGTGATCACCAAGCAGAACGTTTTACAATTTGGTTGTAATTTTTGAAAACAGAGGCAGTCCACATGACACGAATGGTTCAGTGCATCAAACTAAAAAAAGAAGCCGAAGGGTTAGAGTTTCCACCCTATCCTGGTGAAGTTGGCACAAAAATTTGGCAATCTATCTCTAAAGAAGCCTGGCAGCAGTGGATGGATGTTCAGACACGCCTAGTCAATGAGAATCGCCTGAATTTGGCAGATGCCCGTGCACGCAAGTACCTGCGTGAGCAAATGGAAAAGTTTCTGTTCGAGGATATTGACGTCGAAGCTCAAGGATTCGTTCCGCCCTCGGCTTAACGTGTACTCAGGCGACTGACCAAGTCGCCTGATCAACTCTCAGACTACGTGTTTGAATTAGATTCGGCATCAGTCGACTCTGCGACTGCTTTCTCTGCTGCTTTCACGCCTTGGTGACGTACGTCAGCGCCATGAACCATAAAGATCACACGCTCCGCCATATTCTTTGAGTGGTCACCAATGCGTTCTAACGAACGAGCCACAAACAGCAGATCAATGCCATTTGAAATAGTGCGCGGGTCTTCAATCATGTAAGAGATCAAGCCACGCATCGTGGCCTTCCACTCCTTATCTACCTGTTTGTCGCTGCGCACAACACCCGCGGCAGCCACTGAATCGTGCCGCGCAAAAGCATCCATCACCTCGTGCAGCATAGAAATCACCGCTTTACCCATGTGCTGAAGCTCAACTTCTGGCACGAACTTCTTATTTCCCTCATGCAGACGGGCGGCCATGGAAGCAATTTTTTCTGCTTCGTCACCTGAGCGCTCCATGTCCGTCAACATCTTTGCCACCGCCATCAGGGTTCGCAAATCAATCCCTGCCGGTTGACGTCGAGCGATTATGGTGGCGATCTGGTCGTCTAACGCCACTTCGATCTTATTGACTTCTTTTTCGTTTTCTTTGACTCGGTCAATCAAATCCGCATCGCCGTTGACAACGGCGCGAATCGCATCACCGATCATGCTTTCGACACACCCACCCATGCGCAGAAGCTCGCTGCGGATTTCGTCCATTTCGGTATCAAACTGTTTGTATGTGTGTTCGTTCATTTAAACGGCCTATTGGGTAAGTGAGTTCAGGCAAGATTCAGCCACAGATGACTTAACTTATGCCACTAATGCTAACAGGAGTGTACGAAGCCTCTGTGACAGTTTTGTGAATTAATGTGACGACAGCCTCAACACCCCTTCTTGGGTCGAAATAAGCGCAACGTCGGCCTTTCTGATCGCAAATATGCCGTTTGTCACGACACCGGGCAACTGATTCAAGGTTGTTTCGAGCGCACACGGGTCTGTGATTGACAGACCAGAGACATCAATGATGGGATTGCCATTGTCAGTCACGAACCCTTCTCTTATTGACGGACTCCCTCCAATCGACTGAGCAAAGCGCATGATCGCGGCCACAGCCATTGGTAACACTTCAATGGGCAAAGGAAAGTGTCCCAGACAATTGACCTGCTTTGAAGCATCGGCAATACAAACAAAGCGTTGCGCCACCGATGCCACTATTTTTTCACGGGTGAGCGCCCCGCCACCGCCCTTAATCATTTCGAGCGAGGCGTTGATCTCATCAGCGCCATCCACATAGACCGGCATGGTCGTCACACTGTTTAATTCAACGACGTTGACCCCACCTTCTCGCAACCGCGTAGCAGTTCGCTCAGAGCTCGCCACCGCCGCATGAAACAGGTCCTGCTTCCGACACAAACAGTCAATAAACAAGTCAGCTGTTGACCCTGTACCCACGCCAATGACTGCATCTGGCGTAAGCCACGGCTCAATGTGGTCCATAGCAGCTTGTGCCACGGCTTGCTTTAACGCTTGTGTATCAATGGTCACGCTTAACCCTCCTTTTGTTCTTTTGTGGCTGGCGATTCGCCCAGTGTTGGACCTTCTGGCAATAAGTCGTCGCCGGTGACCGAAAGCGATTCAACGGTTTTTAAGCTTCGCAGCATCACTCTGGTGCGGGTCTCTGTTTTACCAATTTTGCTGGTCGCAGATTCCAACGATTTCTTGACATCAGCCAAAGACTGGCCGAACTTGCCAAACTCGGTTTTGACGCTACGCAGCACCTGCCAAACCTCTGAGGAACGTTGCTCGATCGCCAGTGTTCTAAAACCCATCTGCAAGCTGTTAAGCATGGCGGCTAAGTTAGCGGGTCCAGCGACATTAACCCTAAGGCCGTGCAATTTGTCGAGTACACCAGGCAAACGCAACACTTCAGCATACAACCCTTCGCTCGGTAAAAACATAATCGCAAAATCGGTCGTGTGCGGCGGCGCGACATATTTACTGGCAATTAATTTGGCTTGCGTTTCAATAGCGCGAGTCAAGGCAATCGACGCTTGGCGTATGGCATCCCTATCAGCTGACTCTTGCGCTTCATGCAAACGCTCGTATTCTTCTTTGGGAAACTTGGCATCAATGGGTAGCCAAACTGGGCCTTGAACATCTTGGTGCCCCGGCAGTCGAATCGCAAACTCAACCATGGCATCACTACCCGGCACAGTTTTAACATTACGGGCGTATTGATCGCTCGTCATGGTGTCTTCGATCAGTCGAGCGAGTTGCACCTCTCCCCATGTGCCTCTTGACTTGACGTTTGTCAGCACACGTTTTAAGTCGCCAACGCCTGCAGCCAATGTTTGCATTTCTCCAAGGCCTTTATGCACCGCTTCTAAGCGATCGGACACCAACTTGAAAGATTCTCCTAAGCGCTGCTCAAGGGTGGCGTGCAACTTCTCATCAACCGTTTGCCGCATCTCTTCAAGTTTGCTCGCGTTATCTGTTTGCAACAGCTTTAGACGTTGTTCCACCATATTTCGCAGATCGGTCATGCGTTGCTCATTACCCAGTGATAACGACTGCAAACGCTGGGCAAACCCCTGCCCGAAGCGCTCCAACGCCTCGGCGGCCTCTTGTCGCCCGGCCAAGGCATCCCTAGAAACCATGGCGCGAAACTGTTCATCCGCGCTCGCCAACTCTTGCCGCAAAGCCCTTTGCGACTCTGCCATCTCCATCCTGAGTAATCGTTGGCTTTCAGCTAGCTCGCTGCGCCAGCTATGCTCTAACCGTTGTTGGCCGGCCAACAGTTCCTGGAATAGATCAGATTGCCCATTGGACTGCGAACGCCAAAGCGCCAAAACAAAAATACAAATAATCAAAACAAGCAGTAAAGTGCTCGCCGCAAGCGCTAACGGTAGCCAATCACTAGAGAGCCAATTGTTCACTTCAAGTCCTGATGCTGCTGGAATTTTTTCTCACTGAACCCCGTCATGACTGTGCCATCGTCAAGGATGGTTAAGGGTCGGCGTACTAGCGCAGGATATTGGGCAATCAAATCCTGCCATTGCTTATCGGTTGAGGCCTCGCGCTGCTCTTCAGACAGCTGTCGCCAGGTCATTGATGCGCGGTTCACGAGTTTTTCCCAACCACCCAGCGACTTGGCGTACTGTGTCAGTAGCGCTGGTGACAACGGCTGATCGCGGTAATCAATAAACTCGTGTTCGATGTTCTTTGAAGACAACCAATCACGTGCTTTCTTGCATGTACTGCATTTCAATAAACCGTAGAGCTGAATCATTTGTTTGCATCCTGTCGACGTTGCAACGCGTTAACCAAAATGACGAACATCGCCACCCCCAGAACAAACACTGTGGCAAGTGCATTCACCTCGGGTTTCACTCCCAGTCTAACGCGCGAAAAAATCTCTGGAGACAGTAGCGTTGCTCCCGGACCTGATAGAAACGAGGCAATGACCACATCGTCAAGAGATAGGGTAAAAGCCAACAACCAACCCGCCACAACCGCAGGCATGATCAGTGGCAAAGTGATCTTGAAAAAAACTTTAATAGGCGTGGCGCCAAGATCTAGTGCGGCTTCCTCAAGCGAGCGGTCTAGATCGCGCACCCTAGATTGAACAACCACAGCCACAAATGCCAAGCATAAAGTGGTGTGCCCTACCCAAATCGTAAAGATACCTCGCTCACCGGGCCAGCCGAATAAGGTGTCCATCTCAACAAATAACAACAGTAAAGAAATCCCCAAAACGACTTCCGGGATCACAAGTGGCGCGCTGACCAAACCGACGTAGAGCGCAAAACCTTTGAACCGCCCTTTGCGTGCCAAGATATAACCGGCCCAAGTTCCAAGCGCTGCTGCGGCCGTGGCCGTCAATATGGCCACCTGAAATGACAGCCATGCAGCACTCAATAGCGCATCATCAGTCATTAGGGTTTGATACCAACGCCAAGAAAAGCCACTCCATGACGTCATCATCGGTGAGTCGTTAAATGAAAACACCACTAGGCTGAGTAACGGCAGATAAAGGAACAAGAAGCCCAGCCCCAATGCCAACCATCTCCCCAACACGCTCGGTTGCTGTGAGTCAGTCATGGGTTCAACTCGCACGCTCATAGCGATGTTGTTGGTTTGTTTGGAACACGATTAACGGCAGCAGCAACAATAAAACCATCACAACGGTCACTGCCGAAGCCATCGGCCAGTCCGCATTGGTAAAAAACTCATTCCACATGATGCGTCCCATCATGAGCGTATCGGCACCCCCCAGCATTTCAGGGATCACATACTCACCAACCGTAGGAATGAACACCAACAAGCCGCCTGCGACCACGCCAGGTAAGGACAAGGGAAGGGTTATAGATAAAAACGCCTGCCAAGGCTTAGCACCAAGGTCGTAAGCGGCATCTAGCAACCGAAGATCTAGCTTCACAAGATTGGCGTACAACGGCAAGATAAAAAAAGGCAGGTATGCGTAAATCAACCCAATGTAAACAGCCATATCCGTTCGGTATATTTCCAAGGGCACATCGATAACCCCTATCCACTGCAACGCGTTGTTAAGCAGGCCGTCATTACGCAAAATGCCGACCCATGCATAGACTCTGAGTAGCAAAGAAGTCCAAAATGGCAATATGACTGCCATAAGCAATAAATGGCGTACTGCGGGCTTGGCTCGTGCGATGTAATAGGCCATCGGGTAGCCGA
>JAWOGG010000007.1:0-10721 GCA_046497085.1 Orrella sp. | reverse complement strand
GCAGCCATCGCTTCTGAAGGGGTTTGAGAAGCATAGCAAGCACGAGGCATTGGCAGACATTCATGAGTCGATCGAAGAGCTGCGTTACTACCGCGAGCACTTCATCAAGGTCTAGTCACATTTATTGTCAGCGCAGTCTGTCAGTGCTGCTTTTGAGGTATCAGCGGTGCTTTGTCAGGCGTGCTTTCTGGCGTTCTCTGCGCGTTTTCGTTGTCTTGGCTTGTGCCGTACGATGTACTGGTACCAAACAAACAATAGGATCGATGATGAGCCTAGACCGACCGCAGCCATGAGCCACAACGTGCCTGCCCCGGCTGGGGCATCAGCGAGAATCCACTGCCTGACCGGCTCCATATAGCCTTTGCCGGGACCAAAGCCGAGATACCAGCCACCACCAAGTCCAATCACGGATAACGTGATCGTTTGCATTACCAAAGGCACCATGGCGATCTTATGTGCACGAAGTAAGTAAACGTTTGCACAGTGCATCGCGTCGATCACGTGAAACCAGGGCAGTATCACCAGTAGGGACAGCGCAATGGCAGCAACCTCTGGATCACTGGTATAGACCGAGACGATCTCTTCCCTGAAAAAAAACAACACCAATGCGGTCATTAGCGCGCCAGCGAGCGCCACACCAATACCGGTCATACCGGTGCGATGGGCTAACTCTGGGTCGCCGGCACCGATTGCCTGAGCGGTCCGTGAGGCTGACGAAATCCCAATAGCCAATGGCATCATGAAGCACAATGCCGCTAGGTTAGAGGTGATTTGATGGCTACCGACGACGGTTGTGCCCTCTCGAGCGATGAAAAGAGCCATAAAAGTAAAAGCGGCCACTTCAACCACATATGAGGCGCCCATCGGCAAACCGAGCTTTAGGATTTCTGCGATGCCACGCCAGTTGGGCCGGCGCCAACGCAGCGCGAACTGGCGATAGTAAGGTTGGCTAAGCAGCCACCACACGCCGATGGTCAAGCTTAACCAGTACACAATCGTGGACGCGATGCCTGCACCCACAACGCCCATCGCCGGTGCGCCAAAATGCCCAAAGATCAGCACCCAATTCAGCGTAGCCTTCACTAAAACACCAACCAAATTGATCATCATGATCATTTTTGGTCGTGAAACCGCATTTGCAAGCGCATAAATGACCCTGTACATCAATGCCGCAGGCAAGCCAAACGACAAAGCCAACAGGTAGCCACCCAACCGTTCACGAACGCCTGGGTCAATCGGTCCAGAGACCGATAGCCACACATCTGGAAAACTCATCACCAGGCTGCCAAACATTGACAAAATGATGGCTACCCAGACACCTTGACTAAATGACTCGCCGATTTCTGTGTAGCGTTTGCCACCGAATGACTGCGCTTGGATGGGAATCAAGGCATGCATGACGCCCATCAACCCAATGAACACCGTAATGAAAATAGAAACGCCAAGCGCCAAGGCGGCTAGGTCTGTGGGGCTAGCATGGCCAGCCATGGCGGTATCCAACACGCCGAAGGCAATGCTGGCCCACTGGCTGATTAAAATCGGCCAACTTTGCTTTAGGATGCCCTTCAGTGGGCCAGTTTTGGGTACTGCCGTGGGCTTTGATGCATTGACGGTCATGGTGTTGGCATGATTTCGAGAATGCGATACCGGTCGAATCGATCAGCTCCACGTGATCCCGTCCACAGGGTACGGGCATTGCTATCGAAGCCAGCCTGACCCAACTGTAGCCGCTCGGCAGTTGTTTGCTGAAGAATGAGTGGGCAATTGGGATCGCGGGTCATTTCAATGCCGTCAAAAACGTATAGTGAGGCTTGTGCACCTATGGAGAGGCGGGTCGATTGAACGCACAGTTCGCGTCCCGCTTCACGCTCTTTTTGGTCAATGACTACTCGGATATCAGCAGACATGGGTCGATAACTGCGTACGTAATCCACGGTTGGCATCCAAAGTAGGACCAACAAAATCCAAGTGCTCGTTAGACCAGCGGCGCAAAGCAATGCACCGCGCCAAGCCATTTTCGGATGCAGTCGCAGCCGCCAAACCATGACACCGAGCCACGCGAGCGTGATCACAAGGCCCATGCCCACTGCGCCCCAGGAAATCTGACCGTCGTAACCCACGGTTTGGCGAGCCACGTTTCTTGCGATGCCGGCTGGTAATCCCGTTTGCTGGGCAAACCAGCCCAACCAAACACATACGACGGTAACGGAAAAGCACATCAAGGCAAACCAATCGACGGCATTGACCACGGCGCGCCGCAAGGTTGGGATTGAGAAGGCGGCCAACATTGCACACGGCACTGTCAAAGCCATATAGTCCAGTTCACCGGTGCTCGGTGTCAGCATGATATTGAGTAATTGTGTGGCTAAAAAGGCGGTTGGAACCCATATATGTGGCGCTTGAAAGTGGTTGCGCCAGTTCCAAATCGCCAAGAATGCCAACGGCCAGGTGGGCCACACAAACCAAGGTAGGTCACGCAGGGTCTTTAGGTGGTTTTCTAGATAACCCCAACCCCATCCGGGGCGATTCCAATACCACCAATCGCTCGCCCAGTTCGGATTGCTCTGTTGGACGAAGTAAAACCAAAGAACCACCACTAAAGCCGCTTGACTCAGCGCAAATAATGTCGCCAGTCGCTGTCTGATGGTAAGGGCCGGCATGGCAAGCACTAGCAAACTACCTAGAAGCAATGGCAGACCGCTCGCGCTTCCATTGGTCAATAAGCCGCCAGCTACGCCTAACGCGATTAGCGTAGCGCCTTGGCCCGTTCTATCGGTCAGGCGGATGGCGCCCAGTAAGGTCAGCGCTTGACACGCCAGTAAGACTGGTGCGTCAGACGTTTCATGGGTACGTATCAGTATGCCGACTGTGGCGATCAAGAACAGCACCGCAATGTCGGCTAATAGTCGTCCGTATTGGGCTTCTTTGGGTTCTCCGCCAAATGGCAGTGCCAGTGGCTGAGCTTCTGGGCGCCGACCAGCAAAATAGCAGGCATACCAAAGGGCGCTCAATGCACCAAGTAACCAAGTTAGTGTGGCAAGACGGGCGGCAATGATGTCACCAAAAACAGACCCTAATATGGTCACAAACGCGCCACCCACCCAAACAGGCAAGGGACTGTTTTGCGGTAGGGGCAATTGGCCGATGTGAGGCAATAACCAAGCCAGGCCACCCTGTTGGGCAGCGGTGATCATGGCAGCGAGTCCAACCACATCGTCTGTTTTCCAGGGGTCGCGAGCAAACAGTCCGAGTAATGCGTAAAGCAATACCAAGCCGACGAGCACAAGTGTGGACAAGCGTGTGGTCGCTAAAGCCGTCAGACGGGCGGGAGTTAAATGATTGCGTGACACTGGTGCGATGGTTGAGAAAACAAAAATAATCCTAGGATTTTACGCCTACGCTTTTGAAGTCATCATTTCATAGAAAGACGAAACAAAACAAAAACGGGCAGCCGATAGGCTGCCCGTTTTTGATGATGCCGACAAAAACTTTACTCGGCTGCAGGCTTGTTGCGTGTACCTGAAGTGCGCGCAAAACGCTGACGGAACTTCTCAACGCGACCGGTTTCGACCAGACGCGTTTGAGCGCCAGTGTAAAATGGGTGCGATTCAGACGTCACTTCACACTTAAATAGCGGATAAGAAACGCCATCAATTTCGGTTTTGTCACGGCTCGTCAAAGTCGAGCGGGTGATGAAACTGTTGCCGGTTTGTTGGTCAAGAAACACAACGTCGTGATATTCCGGATGAATGCCTTCTTTCATGGTCTTTCCTCTTTGTCCTGCTCCCAAGCCCGCAGATTTCGCGTTCAGGATCAAGCAGGCACTGTAATGCCGGAAGCCGGCTGATGTTTGATTTTTGCCTTACTTTATTTGCGATACTTATTTGCACTGCTTGAACAAGTACTGCCTTCTGGTTTTGGACACCACCGTCATCTATTAAACCCAAAGCAAGTATCATCAACCGCAGCCGATCAAGATGACTAACTTAAGACTGATACGGTTAATACAGCTCGCGAACAACTGCTGATTTTATGGTGTCAACCTAATGCCAAGCCCATGATTGTATGGCGAAAGGACCCGAATGGCAAACTCATTGGGATCTTTGGGTTTCTTCCCCAAAGACAGGGCTTGTGGTGAATAGCCTGCGATATTCTGCTAAGGTGCATTTCTTTATAAAAAGCCACTACACCTCTATGCGTGATTTCGTTGCCCGAAGAGGCTACCCATGAAGTCTGCTCCCACGGATGCACCGACTGTGTCCGAGCAGGATGGCACGCGCTATTTGCACTTCGATTCACCCTGGATACAGGGGGCCATGGCTCTTAAAAAGCCTTCTGAGCTAGTGTTAGCTTATACCCAACAAATGATGGCTTGGTTGCTCTTTTTGGAGCCCGAAGCCGACCGGCACATTGGTCAACTGGGCTTGGGAGCAGGTTCTTTGGCTCGATTTTGCAGGAAGTACCTGCCCAATGATCAAGTGATTGTTGAACGAAACGCGTCGGTCATTCAAATTTGCCAGCAATACTTCAGGCTACCAATCGACCAACGTTTGGCGGTTGTTCATGACGATGCCCAACGTTGGGTAAGCCGAGCAGAAAATCGCGCGACGCTGGCCGTATTGATGGTGGACTTGTACGACACCGAGGCCCAGGGCCCTGTGTGTGATTCTGTCGCGTTTTATCAGGCATGCGCCAATGCGCTGGCACCGCCTGGCATTCTTTGTGTGAATCTATTTGGCCACCACCACAGCTTTGCCGATAATTTGCAACACCTGCGAGCAGTTTTTAATGATCGTTTGTTGATATTGCCGCCATTGCCCGAGGGCAACCAAATAGTGCTGGCATTCAAGGGGCCGGTGTTGCGCTTCGAGCGGCATGAGTTGTTTGAGCGCGCCGAATGGTTAGAAGAAACCTATCATTTACCTGCTAGCCGTTGGGCTCGCGCTGTCGGTAAGATAAACACGCTTTGAGCGCATCCTATCGGCCTGTCGCTGTATTTTTGAATGAATGAACAAACGGTATATCAATGGCAAACCTCTACTCTGTATTGAGCAAACGCTTTTTAACGCAGCCTGAGTGTGTGGCGCTACGTACGCCTAGTCAAACCTGGTCCTATCAGCAGTTACACGATCGGACTGGGCAGTTAGCCAATTGGTTGCGCTCACTGGACTTACCCGCGGGCGCCCGGGTGGCGGCTCAAGTAGAAAAATCGCCCGAAGCATTGGCGCTATATTTGGCAACACTGAGGGCGGGCTTAACTTATCTTCCTCTCAATACAGCTTACCGCGAAGCCGAAATCGCTTATTTTTTAGGTAATGCTAGGCCTTCGGTGTTTGTTTGTGACCCTGATAATCTGAGTTGGGCCCAGACACTGGCTGATCAGGGCTCGGTTAGTCATCTAGTGACGCTGGATGCGCAAGGTCATGGCAGCCTAATCGATGCGGTGAGTGCTTTTGCTGAAGATTTTGCTGATGCCGAAACCAGCGATGATGACTTGGCAGCGATTCTTTACACGTCTGGGACGACGGGTCGCAGCAAAGGGGCGATGCTGACTCACCAGAATTTGATCTCAAATGCGCAAACCCTGAACGAATACTGGGGGTGGCAACGCGATGATGTGTTGCTTCATATGCTCCCCATTTTTCATATTCACGGTCTGTTCGTTGCCTGTCACGGCGCTTTATTTGCGGGCGCTGAAATGATCTGGTTACCTAAGTTGGACGTCAAGGCCGCTTTGGCTTATCTGCCCACTTGCACCGTCATGATGGGTGTACCTACGTATTACGTTCGATTATTGGCTGAGCCAGAATTTAATCGTGAAGTCACCCGAAATATGCGTTTGTTCGTCTCCGGTTCTGCGCCTATGCTGATAGAGACGTTCCGAGCTTTTGAGGAACGCACTGGCAAAGTCATTGTTGAGCGTTATGGCATGAGTGAGACCGGTATGCTGACTTCTAACCCGTACAAGCATTCGGATGGTCCTCGGGTTGGCTCAACAGTAGGTAAGCCACTGCCAGGCGTCGCCGTGCGGGTGGTGGACGATCAGAACAATCCTTGTCCGGCTCCGTCGGTTGGTCATATTCAGGTGCGTGGTCCCAACGTATTTGTGGGCTATTGGGAAATGCCCGAGAAGACCCGTGAAGAGTTCACGGCTGACGGCTGGTTTAGAACCGGCGATTTGGGTCGCTGGGGTGGTATTGGCCCTGACGGACAGGCGATTGCTGAGGACTACCTATCCATTGTGGGCCGTAGCAAAGACTTGATTATCACTGGTGGTTATAACGTTTATCCAAAGGAAATCGAATCAATCATTGATGATATGGACGAGGTGTTGGAGTCTGCGGTGATTGGCGTCGCGCATCCAGACTTCGGGGAAGCTGTGTTGGCGGTCGTTGTGCCCAAAAACGGTGTGGTGCTCGATCGCGAAGCGATGATGGTCAGTCTTAAGCAGCAGTTGGCCAATTACAAAGTGCCCAAGGCTATACATTTGGCTGAGGAGCTGCCGCGTAACACGATGGGCAAGGTGCAGAAGAATGTGTTACGAGACCAATATGCGACTTGAGCGTGCTACAGTTTCAGGGTTTTCCTTAGGTGAAAAACAAGGGCAATCGTATGTATAAATTTTCGCGACTTCTGAGGCTCTTCTGGCTGCTTCCTCTCGCTTTTGCGGTCGCGAGCTGCGCATCGGGACCGAGTGTGCGCAGCGACTTTGATGCGCAAGCAAATTTTGCTCAATATCGAACGTTTGCTTTTGCTGATCCCCTAGGGACTGACAAGGCGGGTTACAGTAGTCTGGTCACCGAACGACTCAAAACAGCCACCCGCCTTCAAATGGAGCAGCGAGGGTATCTCTTTGACGAGAAATCGCCGGATCTACTGGTGAACTTTCTCACTCAAGTGAGCACCAAGTCTGAATACGTACCGCCACCGCCCATGCCTTGGGGTCCAAACTACTACGGTTATCGTATGGGGTTTTACGGCCCATGGGCTGGCTATCAATTCGGACCTGAAGTGATTCAGTACACGCAAGGCGTGCTGAATATTGATTTGATTGACGCCAAGAAGAGCCAGTTGGTCTGGGAGGGCGTGGCGACAACCGTCATTGACGACCTAGAACAGGCCTCTAGCGAAGCTTTTATTTCACCGTTGGTGGCCGATATTTTTAAACGGTACCCATTCTTGGCCGGTTCGGGTGTGGTGCAAAAACCCAAGTAATTTAAAAGTATTCACATAAGCAGGATATTTATGGCCCCAAGATGGCTTTCCCGATTTTCTTTTGCTGGCGTTTTGGTATTAACCGGCTTGTTGGCTGCGTGTGGTGATGAGGCGCAGCAGGGCCAAAGACCTGCGCCCTTAGTTAGTGTGGTCGAGGTGCAACCAACCCGCGCGGTCATGACCGCGGACCTGCCTGGTCGAGTTGACGCTATGCGTGATGCCCAAGTTCGTGCAAGGGTGACTGGCATCGTTGAGCAAATTACCTTCGAGCAGGGTCGCGATGTGGTTGCCGGCCAATTGTTGTTCGAAATCGACCCAGCTCCCTATCAAGCAACGGTGAACCAAGCAAAGGCTGAGCTTCAGCGTGCCCAAGCTGATGCTCGGGCAGCTGAGTCCTTAGCCAAACGCTATGCGCCACTGGTCAAAATCAACGCGGTCAGTCGCCAAGAGTATGACGATGCGGTGGCTCGGTCCGAGCAGGCAGCGGCCAATGTGCTGGCGGCTCAAGCAGCGTTAGAAACCGCTGAAATAAATCTCGCTTATACCCGCGTGACATCACCTATCGATGGTCGTATTGGTGAGGCTATGGTGACAGAAGGGGCCTTGGTTGAAGCAAGTAGTGCGACACAGATGGCGCTGGTGCAACAAATCACACCGGTCTATGTCGACGTATATCAATCAACCACTGAGCTTGCCAAGTTGCGTGAAGCCTTACGTGATGGCCGCTTGCAAAAGATTGACGAGCAAACCGCCCGAGCCACGATTGTTTTAGAGGACGGCAGCTTGTACTCAGAACCCGGTCGATTGTTATTTACCGGTTTTACGGTTAACCCAAGTACGGGTCAAGTGGTGCTGCGCACCATGGTCGACAATCCGGATGAAGTGTTATTGCCTGGTATGTACGTCAGGGTGCGTATTGAGCAGGCGGTAGATGAGGGGGCGTTACTGGTACCCCCGCAAGCTTTGCAACGTAGCGCCAATGGACTGACCAACGTCTATGTGGTTCGCGAGGACGCGGCGACCCTCGTTCCCGTGCAAACAGGCAACGATTACGAGGGTCAAACGCTGATTCTGTCAGGCCTTTCAGCGGGCGACAAAGTGATTGTTGAGGGTATTCAAAAGATACGACCCGGCGCACCCGTTCAGACAAAGCCCTGGCAACCTGACGACGAAGCAGCAAGCTCATCCAGTCGCGCTGATCGCTAGATCTTTTGCTTTGACGACATTAACGCTAAACGGCAACGCATAACATGCCTCAATTTTTTACCGATAGACCGATTTTTGCTTGGGTAGTGGCATTGCTCATTACGGGCATTGGCATTTTGTCGGTGCGAATGATGCCCGTGGCACAGTACCCTGACGTGGCGCCGCCGGCGATTCAGATCACCGCGTCCTACCCTGGGGCGTCTGCGGCTGACGTGGCCGATTCCGTCACTGGCATCATCGAAAACGAGCTCAACGGCGCCAAAGGGCTGCTGTATTACGAGTCTGTCAGTGACTCGAATGGACAGTCACAAATCACAGCGACTTTTGCACCAGGAACAGATCCCGATCTGGCCCAAGTCGACGTGCAAAATCGGGTATCGAACGTGACAGCGCAGCTACCCGACGCGGTCAATATTCAAGGCCTGACCTTTGAGCAAACCAGTGCCGGGTTCTTGATGGTGGTGGCCGTCTCTTCAACTGACGGCAGCCTTGATCAGACCGGTTTGGCTGACTACATCAAGCGCAACGTGCAAAACCCCATCTCGCGGGTTCCAGGAGTGGGGCGCTTTCAGTTGTTTGCCTCGCCACAAGCCATGCGCGTTTGGATAGATCCGGACAAACTCGTTGGCCTAGATTTAAGTGTGCAAGAGGTCACGCAAGCGATTCGCGCTGAAAACGTACTGATCTCGGCAGGCGTGCTTGGTGGCCCACCGAATCCGAGTTCGAACCGGGTCGCAGCCAACATCATCAGCAATGGTCAATTACAGACGGTTGCTGACTTTGAGCAAGTGCTTCTCAGGGCAGATGAGGACGGCTCAGCGATTCGGCTAAAGGATGTGGCAACCATTGAAGTGGGCGCCGACAACTATCAGTTCGGGGCTCGCTTAAACGGCAAGCCCACAGCCGCCTTTGCGATTGTGCTGGCCCCTGGTGCCAACGCCCTAGAGACCGCGGAAGGGGTCGCCAATACCATGGATGAACTGTCACAGTTTTTTCCAGGCGACATTACTTATGACATTCCATACAACACCGCGCCCTACGTCGAAGTGTCGATCCAGCAAGTGGTCTACACACTGCTAGAGGCCATGGTGCTGGTCTTTATTGTGATGTTCGTTTTTCTGCAAAACGTGCGTTACACCGTCATTCCTGCTTTGGTCGTGCCTGTGGCCATGCTTGGCGCTTTCGCGGTGATGAACGCCTTAGGGTTTTCTGTCAACGTATTGACTATGTTTGCGATGGTCTTAGCGATTGGTATTTTGGTTGATGACGCCATCGTCGTTGTTGAAAACGTTGAACGCATCATGGCAGAAGAGGGTTTGTCTCCTTATGAGGCGACTTCCAAAGCGATGCCACAAATCTCAGGCGCCATTGTTGGTATCACAGTGGTCTTGAGTGTGGTGTTTCTGCCGCTTGCGTTCATGTCGGGTTCGGTGGGTGTCATCTACGAGCAATTCGCCGTCGCCATGGCGATTTCGATCTTGTTTTCTGGGTTTTTAGCGCTCTCTTTTACGCCTGCTTTATGCGCCACCATCTTAAAACCCATTGGAAAAGGGCATCACGAAGAAAAGCGCGGATTTTTTGGACGGTTTAACCGGGGGTTCCATCGAACCACGGAAAGCTACCAATCCATGGTTGGGTTCTCTTTAAAACGGACTGGCCGTTACATGATGGTCTTCGTTTTATTAGTGGTTCTGATGGGTTGGTTGTATTTGCGGATGCCGGGCTCTTTTTTACCGGACGAAGACCAAGGCTATCTGATTGTCAACGTCGAGCTACCGTCAGGTTCGTCCTCTTCTCGCACTTTAGAGGTCATCGAAGAAGTCGAGGAATATTTCCTCGCGCAACCAACCACTGAAGACATCGTGGCAGTGCGGGGCTTTAGTTTTAACGGCAATGGGTTGAACGCCGCCTTGGCGTTTGTGCCATTAAAGGACTTTTCTGAGCGCAAAGGGCCTGGGGAGTCGGCCAAGGCCATTGCTGACAAGGCCACTGGTTTTTTACTGGGTACGATTCCTGATGCATTGGCCTTCGCGGTCATCCCACCGGCGATCTCTTCATTAGGCAATGCCAGTGGGTTTGAGTTTCGTCTACAAGACCGTGGTGATGCCGGTTATGACGCTTTGATGCAGGCCTCTGGTCAATTGCTGGGCATGGCCGCAGAAAACCCCGCTCTTTCTCAAGTGCGTGTCTCCGGCTTGGGGCCAGGTGGTCAGCTAAGCCTGCATATAGATCGAGAAAAAGCGGCAGCGCTTGGTGTTAGTTTTCCAGAAGCCGCTGCGGTCTTATCGACCGCACTAGGT
>JAWOGG010000228.1:0-10890 GCA_046497085.1 Orrella sp. | reverse complement strand
GCACCGATTCGAACACTTCAACCAACGCACGCTCTGCGCGGTAGAGCTCCCAAGTACTGGTGAAGATGCCACCATCTTTATTGCTATCTGAGTAGCCCAACATAATCTCTTGCTCACCACCGCTACGCTTGATTAAGCCTAACAAGCCCGGCACGGCAAACAAGTCACGCATGATGCTTGGCGAGCGTTGCAAATCTTCAATGGTTTCAAACAGGGGCACGACAATCAACGCCGCTTGCGTGCTTTGGGCTGATTCCTGACTTAACGCACCATTCATCAGCCCAGTCTCTTTTTGCAGCAAGTAGACCTCGAGTAAATCACTGACCGTCTCGGTATGGCTCACAATATATTGACGCACCGCCGCCTGGCCGTAGACCTCTCTAACCTCACGTGCAGCCTCAAACACTGACAACTCTTTGATCACCAAATCGCTGTATTTCGCGTGCGGTACACGTAACACACGGGGATCTCTAAGTTCGGCTGTTAATAGTGCCACCCGAGCGTCCTCATCTAAGCTGGCATAGTCAGCGTGAACGCCTGCCTCCTGAAGCAACTCTGCAACCACGGCTTCGTGTTGGTCCGAACTCTGTCTAAGATCGACCGTGGCCAGATGAAACCCAAACACTTGCACCGAGCGGATCAACTGATCGAGTCTTTCATGCACTAACCCCGCTGCATGGTTCGCTACTAACGATTGGCGTATGGTTTTTAAATCACGCAACAAATCGGCCGCGTCGGGATATGGGTCTTGCGGTGCTATCGCGTGCCGAAACGCCTCTGTTCCGGTGACCTGCTTTAAGGTTGCCGCCAAACGGGCATACATGCCTGTGAGTGCTCGCCGATACGGCTCATCTTCGCGATGGGCATCACGGTCTGGCGATCGATCGGCGAGGGATTGCATCGCCTGACCCACGGGCACTAGCAATGCCGACATTGAAAGCTCAGCCCCGAGATAATGCAATTGCGTCAAATGATGCCGAATCGCAACCTCCGATTGACGGCGTAGTGCTTGGCGCAGCGTATCGGCATTCACATTCGGATTGCCATCGCGGTCGCCCCCGATCCACTGCCCCATCTTAAAGAAAGGCGCTACTTCACGATCGCCAAGCGCGCGTTCAATTTGAGCGTAAAGCTTGGGCACCTGAGTTAGAAATGTGCTTTGGTAATAGCCCAGTGCATTTTCAATTTCATCCATCACCGCCAGTTTGGTGAAGCGTAAAAGCCGGGTTTGCCAAAGCTGCACGATGCGTGCCTTGATACGCAGTTCAAGCTCAGCTAACTCCTCGCTTTGCCGCACATCCTCACCGCGATGACGGATCGCATCACGCTGTGTCAACAAATCGGCAATGGCACGCTCTGCATCCAAAATGCTTTTACGTTGCACCTCAGTCGGGTGAGCGGTCAACACTGGACTGACATGACTTTTTGCCAACGACTGCGCAATCTTTGCGGGCTTAACGCCTGCCGCATGCAATCGTTCAAAGGCATTGGACAGACTGCCAGGCTGTCGATGACCGGCGCGCTCATGGAACAACCGGCGACGAATGTGATGTCGATCTTCAGCCAAGTTCGCCAAGTGACTGAAGTAGGTAAAGGCTCGAATCACACTGACGGCTTGATCATCACTCAGTCGCCCGAGCACGCGCTTAAGCTGTCGGTCTGCCTGAGCGTCATCATGACGTCGAAACGACACCGATAACTGACGGATTTTTTCGATGAGATCAAAAGCGGCGCGCCCCTCTTGTTCACGAATCACGTCGCCCAATAGGCGACCCAACAAGCGAATGTCTTCTACGAGCGGTTTATCTTGTTCACGGACGAGGGCTTTGGGCATGGCAGACTCAACAAAAAACAAATCACAGACCCTATTCTATCGGTTCAAGCAATGGAGTCAGGTAACCTAATCTTGTTTTAAGATTTTGCGCGTTCAAGCCAACGCAAATGGGGTTTAATTTTGACCATGAACTCTCGATCTAAACCACTTGCTAGCGCGTATTCGGATCGCCACTGCCTATCTGTGGCTGACATTCGTGCCGTCGAAATGCGCGGTCTAGCCGCTGCCACACCCTTGATGCAGCGCGCCGCCCAGGCCGCTTTTGAGTGGATCACGACTAAGGTACCTAAACCAGCTCGAGTGCTGGTCTTGGCCGGTCCGGGTAATAATGGCGGCGATGCCTTGGTTACCGTCTACTTACTGCATGCGGCGCGATACCAGGTCGATGTCGTGATGCCCATCCAACCTCCGATTAAGCAAGCGCCAAACGATGCCATGCAAGCGCTGATTCAGTGGCAACAAACGGGGCAGCCCATTTTTGATCGATTACCCACCTTCTTGAGCGACCAAGACAAACCCGAGCTGATCATTGATGGCCTGTTTGGCATCGGATTGAGTCGTCCCTTGGGCGAACCATTTCAAAGTCTTATCGATACGGTCAACGCATGGCAAATTCCCGTCTTAGCACTCGACTTACCCAGCGGACTTGAGGCTGATACTGGCAAACCACTGGGCTTACCTATTCAAGCCAGTGCCACCATGGCTTTCCTTGCCCCCTGCCCCGCCTTTTGTGCCCAAATGGCACAAACTTACTTAGGAGAATGTCATGTGGCCACACTCGAACATGAATGACGTGCAAAGAACACGGGGTGCGTTAGGACGAAACCCTAGCCTCTGGGTACCGCGACTACTGTTGTGGCTACTGTTAGGGATACTAGGGACGGCTTTAGCCGGTTGCAGCACCACACCCCCAGATAACGTGAAGGTCGTCACACCATTCGATCTCACTCGCTACCTTGGTCAGTGGTACGAAATTGCACGCCTTGACCATTCCTTTGAACGCAACATGAACCGTGTGACCGCCCACTACAGCCTCAATCCAGATGGCTCGGTCAAGGTGCTTAATCGTGGATTCAACACCAAGGAGCAGGCTTGGGACGAAGCCATCGGTCGCGCTGAGCTGACCCAAGGGCCTGACAAAGGCGCTTTAAAGGTATCGTTTTTTGGGCCGTTCTACGCGGGCTACTTTATCGTCGCGCTCGACCCTGATTACCAATGGGCCATGGTCGTGGGACCGGATTTGTCCTACTTTTGGATATTGGCCCGCGAACCGGCCTTAGACCCCGCCATCAAAACCAAACTCCTCGCGCAAGCCCGCAAGCTAGGGGTCGAGACCGATGCAATCATTTGGGTTGAGCACTAACCTAGCCCACAACCAGAAGGTCAGCGATCTCCTTATAGGGGCGATGAGAAGCCACAAACGAGGGGTTTAATACGTCGCGCTTGCCGTATTGCAACGCTCGACCTTGCAGGTCAAAGACATACCCTCCGGCCCCTTCGAGCACGGCTTGTGCAGCAGCCGTGTCCCATTCACAGGTTGGACTTAAGCGCGGATAGAAATCGGCTTGGCCTTCAGCAATCCGACAAAACTTCAACGAGCTGCCCGCCTGCACCAATGACACCTCACCCAAGCGCTTAATCATCGCTTGGGTGTCCTCGTTCAAATGAGAACGGCTCGCCACCACCCGCAGTGGATTGGCCGACTTTGGGCTGACACTTAAAGCACTCAGGCTAGTAGAGTGAGGTGACATCATCACGGCCCCTAAGCCTGCCCCACCCCAGTAGCAAACCCCACTGACAGGCAAACACACGACACCAAAAATCGGCCGACCCGCCTCAATAAACGCAATATTGACCGTGAACTCGTCATTACCAGCGAGAAACTCACGCGTACCATCCAACGGATCCACCAACCAAAACGTCGCCTGCTGTCGGTCTTGGCCATGCCCTTGAGCGGCCTCCTCAGAGACCACTTCAAATTCGGGTGTCGCTGTACGCAGACCTTCATCAATGATTTGATGGGCAGCCAAATCGGCTGCGGTTAGCGGACTCTGGTCTGATTTGGACACAAACTGTGGCTGGTTAGCAAGCACGGTTTGTTCATATATTTGCCGGATGGCAGCGGCTGCTTGGCGCGCAATAGGAACGGCCTTCTCAATCAGCGTTGATTGAGAAGGCCGTGTATCACTCATTAGAGAGCGGAATTAAAGCGTCGTTACCATCTCTGGCACAGCCTCAAAGAGGTCGCCCACGAGACCATAATCCGACACCCCAAAGATTGGAGCCTCACCGTCTTTGTTGACGGCGACGATGACCTTAGAGTCCTTCATGCCAGCCAAGTGTTGAATGGCACCTGAGATGCCGACCGCCACATACAACTGAGGCGCCACAATCTTCCCGGTTTGGCCAACTTGCCAATCGTTTGGTGCATATCCCGCATCGACCGCTGCTCGCGACGCACCCAGCGCAGCGCCAAGCTTGTCAGCCAATGGGTCCAAGATCTTAAAGTTGTCTGCGCTACCCATGCCTCGGCCCCCTGACACCACCACCGCGGCACCAGCGAGTTCGGGGCGATCACTAGTGGCCAATTCACGACCAATGAACTTGGATCCGCCGCTATCTGCCACGCTATCAATTTTGACGACTTCAGCACTCCCACCTTCGGCAGCGACCGCGTCAAATGATGTGGTTCGCACAGTCAACACTTTGGTGGCGTCTGACGATTGCACCGTGGCAATGGCATTACCGGCATAAATTGGACGCTCAAAGGTATCAGCAGAAATCACCGTCATGATGTCAGAGACTTGCGCCACATCTAACTTGGCAGCCACTCGAGGTGACACATTTTTACCACCTGCAGTAGAGGCAAACAAAATGTGCGAATAATCGCTTGCCACCGCCAACACTTGCTCGGCCACATTCTCAGCCAGTGCATCCGCCAAAGCGGGCGAATCAGCCAGTAAGACTTTGGTCACGCCAGCTACTTTGGCGGCCTCATCAGCGACGGCCTGTGCGTCACCACCCGCAACCAAGACGTGCACATCGCTATCGATTTGGGTGGCCGCTGCCACCACATTTAAAGTCGCCGCTTTAAGTTGGGCGTTGTCATGTTCAGCTATAACGAGTACGGACATAGTTACACCACCTTCGCTTCGTTTTTAAGTTTATCGACCAATGCGGCCACATCGGGAACCTTGATACCCGCCGAGCGCGCCGCAGGTTCGACGACCTTCAGCGTTTTTAAGCGCGGTGTGGCATCAACCCCGAAGTCCGCCGGGCTCACGGTTTCTAACGGTTTTTTCTTGGATTTCATGATGTTGGGCAAGGTGACGTAACGCGGCTCGTTCAAGCGCAAGTCAGTCGTCACGATAGCCGGCAACGTCAGTTCTAAGGTTTCCAGTCCGCCGTCAATTTCACGGGTGACCGTGGCTTTGCCATCGGCGACTTCGACCTTGCTGGCAAATGTCGCTTGCGGCCAACCTAACAGTGCAGCCAACATTTGGCCCGTCTGGTTGGCGTCGTCGTCAATCGCCTGCTTCCCCAAAATAATAAGATCGGGTTGTTCTTTCTCGGCAATGCCCTTCAAAATTTTGGCGACAGCCAGCGGCTGCAGCTCCTCATCGGTCTGCACCAACACACCTCGATCAGCGCCAATTGCCATCGCAGTGCGCAGGGTTTCTTGGCACTGAGCCACACCGCAAGAAATTGCAACCACTTCACTGACTGTGCCCTTTTCTTTCAGGCGCATAGCCTCTTCGACGGCAATCTCGTCAAACGGATTCATCGACATTTTTACATTGGCGATGTCAACACCCGTTTGGTCAGACTTGACTCGGACCTTAACGTTGTAATCAACAACACGCTTAACAGGCACTAATACCTTCATCCAGCATTCTCCAGAGTTTCATCAGCGAAATCATCAGACAGCCCAAAACCGTGCCAAAGCACAACGAGCGCTATAACCCCCGTCGCAAAGGTTCATCACCACCTTAATACACACCGTTTTACGGTTTTAGTATGGGTCTTCAATGAACTTTGCAGTTCTTGTTCTATCTATTTTTACTCATTCTACAACTTTGCGAGCGCTCGGACATGAGCGACCACGCTACGAGCTAGGGCAGATAAGTTATATCCCCCTTCTAAGGAACTCACAATTCTGCCTTGAGCATGCTGATCAGCAACGGTGACAATTTGCTCGGTCAACCATGCATAGTCTGCTTCAACAAGACCCAACTGAGCCATATCGTCTTCGCGATGAGCGTCAAAACCAGCAGAAATAAAAACCATTTCTGGCGCATGGTCTTTAAGTCTAGGTAACCAATGTGTAGTCACCAACGATTTGATCGCATCACCCGTTGTATACGCTGGAACGGGTACGTTCACCATATTGTCTGCCGGATTATCAACCCCACAATCCGGAAACAATGGGTGCTGAAAAAATCCGCACATCAATACCCGTTCATCACCAGAGAAGATGGCTTCAGTGCCATTGCCGTGGTGCACATCAAAATCGATGATTGCCACCCGCTTCAATCCATGCACTTCTAGCGCGTGGGCAGCGGCCACAGCAACATTGTTAAAAAAACAAAACCCCATGGCTCGCGCAACAGTCGCGTGATGCCCGGGCGGACGCACAGCACAAAAAGCGGTCTGAGTTTGACCAGACATCACCGCATCAACCGCTTGCACTGTCGCCCCCGCCGCAAACCGGGCAGCCTCAAGCGTGTGCGGGTTCATACTGGTGTCACCATCGATTTCTCGATAACCTTCATTCGGGGCAATGCCCGCTAAACGATCGAGATACGCCTGAACATGGACGCGGTTTAACGCCGCCTCAGAAGCGGGCAACTGTACGTCGACCAACTGCAGATAGTTTGCTAATCCGCTCGACAGCATTTGGTCAGAAATAGCGTCTAGCCGCTCAGGACACTCTGGGTGTCCATGACCCATTTCGTGCATTTTGCTCGAAGGGTGTGTAATGTATAGCGTCTCCATGGAGCCATTATGTCTAAGACTCTAAGATTTTTGCAACTAATAATCGCGATAAGTGGCACAACCGGCCTGATTGCCGGCTGTGCCAGTCCAAGCGCGTCTCTGTCAGAGACGCAAGCAACCCCCGTGGGTGAGTCCTCCAAGTCCAGCGAACCTATCCCACAAAACGGCTATATGGCGCGCGACGATGTACAAGCTTTCGCCATGAATGTGGCTCAAAACCGTGACATTCCTTTACCCGTTGTGACTGACTTACTAGGCAGCGCACGCCAGCTACCGACCGCCATACGCTTGATGACACCACCCGAACCGGGCCAAGCCCGTGCAAAGCGCGATTGGTCTCGCTATCGGGGAAACTTTGTGGAGCCGATTAGGATACGACGAGGAAAAGCCTTTTATGAGGCGCATGAACAGACGCTGACACTGGCTGAGCAACGCTATGGCGTACCGGCCAATATCATCGCCGCCATTATTGGTGTGGAAACGCTGTACGGCGAGCACATGGGTAACTATCGTGTCTTAGACGCGATCACTTCTTTGTCATTTGACTATCCCGATCCGAGTCGACCAGATCGTGTGGCCATGTTCCAAGGACAGCTAACCGACCTGATCGAACTGCATTATCAAGGACGCTTAGATACCAAGCGCCAGCTAGGCTCTTATGCCGGGGCCATGGGTATACCGCAGTTCATGCCAACCAGCTTAAAAAAGTACGCAGTCGCCGCCCCTGGCTCAACTGGCATTGATCTAGAAAACAATGTCGATGACGCCATCTTCTCCGTCGGACAATTTTTAGTAGAGCACGGCTGGGTAGCCGGTCTACCGGTCTTTGCCCCAGTGGATCTGCCACCGGACCCGCAAGCATTGGTTGACGGGGGCTTGACGCCCACACTGAGTTGGCAAGCCCTAAAAGCCAAGGGTGCCAAGCTTAAGCCTGGCGCCACCGCAGGCACTTGGACGGACTTTCCTCTAGGGGTGATTGATTTGCCGCTACCTAAGCAAGCCGAGGTACAGTACCGTACCGCGACGCCTAATTTCTTCGCCCTGACGCAGTACAACCGTAGTTACTTTTACGCCAGTGCGGTCGCTGATTTGGCGCAAGCCATCCAACCCTGATCTCTCTACGACTGATCAAAAAGACCAGTTGAGAGGTAACGATCGCCACGATCGCAGACGATAAACACAATCGTGGCGTTGTTGACTCTCGCCGCGACGCGTAATGCTGCCACCAAGGCGCCGGCTGCTGAAACACCCGCGCAAATCCCCTCTTGTGCGCCGAGCTCTCGCGCCATGGCCTCGGCATCTGCTTGCTCTATCAACTCGAACTCGTCGACCCGCGAGGCATCGTAGATTTTTGGCAAATAGGCCTCAGGCCATTTGCGTATCCCTGGGATCTGTGACCCTTCTGCCGGCTGAGCACCCACGATTCGAATGTCTGGATTCTGTGACTTTAAATACATCGACGTGCCCATGATCGTGCCAGTCGTACCCATGGCACTGACGAAGTGGGTCACACGACCGCCGGTCTGCGTCCAGATCTCTGGGCCCGTGGTCCTAAAATGTGCCAAAGGATTATCAGGATTGGCGAATTGATCTAGCACCTTGCCCTTGCCTTCACTTTGCATCCGGGCAGCCAAATCACGAGCGTGCTCCATTCCGCCTTCATTGGCCGGCGTCAGAATCAATTGCGCGCCGTAGGCGGCCATTGAAGACCTGCGCTCAAGCGACAGATTGTCGGGCATGATCAGGATCATTTTGTAGCCGCGCATGGCTGCCACCATCGCTAAGGCGATACCGGTGTTACCGCTGGTGGCCTCGATCAAAGTGTCACCAGGTTTTATTTCGCCGCGCTTTTCAGCCTCAACAATCATCGACAAGGCCGGCCGGTCCTTGACCGAACCAGCCGGGTTATTACCTTCCATCTTCCCTAAAATGACGTTACCGCGTGCTTCACCAACGGCGCCAGGCAATCGCTGTAGACGAACTAGTGGTGTTTGACCCACGGTCTGCTCAAGTGTGGCGTATTGATTGATCTCGGTCATGGCGAATCCTGTGTTGGCGTCGGCGCTCGGTTGGCGCGACTTTTTGCTTTTAAAGTTTAAGTTTACGGTAGCTGTATTAAGGTTGGGGTGACGCCCTCGGAGCCATCGTGGATTGGTCTCTTAGTCCTCTCGGCACGCCCAGCACTCGCAACACGCACTGGCCTGGGACCGGCGCAACTCTTTTGTGCACTGCCGGCACATAGCCCAGCCGTCTTAAGTTTAGCCAATCGCTTGGGGCCAATACCGGGCAGTCTTTCAGATAGGTGTTCCATGGATTCATAGGCTCCTCGAGCTCGCTCGGCAACGATTCGCTCTGCGGTGACTGCTCCAATGCCTTTGACAGTTGCCAGCGTTTGCGCGGATGCCTGATTAACGTCAATCATGCCAGCCTGCGCAATCGAGCCAAACAGCACGGCCACCAGACTACTGATACCCAATACCAGGCGGGAATATTTATTGATCGGTTTCACGCTCATGAGTGCTTGCCTTTTCAAAAAAAAACAAGCAGTCTGGTCTCGCCCTTCAAACGGATCAATATCGGAAAACCGTCGCGTTTCAGAGACGCAACTGCCCCGTTGCCAATTGGTATTGCACATAGTCAGTGACACCCGTTTGAACATCCTTAAACGGCGCTGTGTAGCCCGCTTGGCGCAAAGCGCTCAAATCGGCCTGGGTATAACTTTGGTAGCGACCCTTTAAGTCTTCAGGGAAATCAATGTACTGAAGGCAACCCTCCTGCACCAATTCAGACAAAGACAGCGCCGTTTGCTTTTGTGCCAGCCTTAATGCATTGACAACCGCCGAGGCAACATCGTTAAAAGGCTGTGCCCGTCCGGTGCCGCAATTAAAAATACCACTGGTCTCTGGGTGGTCGAGGAAATGCAAATTAACGGATACCACGTCGTCAACAGAGATAAAGTCACGCATTTGACCACCATCCGCATAGCCATCCCAGCCACCGAACAGCTTCACCTGCTTGTTCTGCAGGAACTGGTTCATGTTGTGAAACGCCACTGATGCCATGCGTGCCTTATGTTGCTCGTGCGGGCCGTAAACATTGAAGTAGCGCAGTCCTACCACTGGTGCAGTCAGGTCATCAAAACGCGCACGCAATACCTGATCAAACAAAAACTTCGAGTACCCGTACACATTCAACGGATGCTCATTTTCCGGGGCCTCGACATAAGTCGGTCCGGCACCATAAACCGCTGCTGACGAGGCATAGATGAAAGGCACCCGATGACGTTGGGCCCATTCAAACAACTCAAGTGTGACCTGATAGTTGTTATCCATCATAAAGCGACCATCGCGTTCAGTGGTATCAGAGCAGGCGCCTTGATGAAAAATCGCCTCAACAGGTGATTGGGTGTCGCTCACAATCCGGTCGCGAAAGGTGTCTTTGTGTTGGTAGTCGGCAATTTTTGCGCCAACCAAATTAACAAATTTGTCACCGTCGGTTAGATCGTCGACCGCTAAAATCTCAGTGACACCGCGAGCATTAAGTCCTCGCACAAGATTAGAACCGATGAATCCTGCTGCCCCTGTGACCACAATCATGTCATTTCCTCCGCGGTAATCGTCGACGTGCCAAGCTTACCCACCACAATACCACCGGCTCTATTGGCCCATTGCATGGCTTGTTCCCATGTGGCACCCGTGGCCTTAATGACCGCCAAGGTTGCCAGCACTGTATCGCCAGCACCGGACACGTCAAATACCTCATGTGCCTGAGCGGCCACATCGTGACGCGACTCCTCTAGGAACAAAGACATGCCTTGCTCAGATCGTGTCACGAGTAAAGCCTCCAACGACAACTGAGCACGTAAGGCTTGCGCACGTTTTTCTAAGTCTTTCTCATCTGTCCAGTGACCCACCGCCAGTTGCATCTCGCTACGGTTAGGTGTGACCAAGCTCGCCCCTTGATAGCGGCTATAGTCCGATCCCTTTGGATCGACCAAGGTTGGCACCCCCAAACGACGGGCCGCCGCAATCAGCTCAGACACTTGCCCTAACGTGCCTTTG
>JAWOGG010000262.1:0-6243 GCA_046497085.1 Orrella sp. | reverse complement strand
GGCAGGCCGGCACTGTCTTCTGATTGATATTGAGCCTAAAGACAAACACAGACCGCGGTATCGCTTGTGTGCCGACGAATCATCAGGCTTGTTATTGAAAGCGCAGTTACTAGATCGCGAAGGAGGGGTTCTCGAGCAAATCGCCTTCGGCGAAGTGCAGGTTGGTCAGGCTATTTCAGACGATGTTTTGGCACCAAGTTGGTCAACAGAAGGTTGGACGCGTGTTAACCGCAAGCCAACACCAATCGATTTTGAGGCATTGGGCTGGGGTTACAGTCAGCCACCAGGCTTTTCTCCCGTGATGCAGCTGCGTCGCTCTTTCAGTGATGGGCGTGAAGTGAATCAAATGATATTGACGGACGGATTGGCTAGTGTGTCTGTTTTTATTGAACCTTATCAAGAAGAGCTGTCTCAACATCAGTGGCAAGGCGCAAGTCGCTCAGGCTCAATCAACCTGTACGGCAAGCGAATCAGCGATTCATGGGTGGTCGTAGTGGGTGAAGTACCCGCACTAACCATTCATCAATTGGCTGAGTCGATTAGCCGACGCGATTAGACTCGGGCGCAGTGACCTTTTGCCTTTGTATTCATAAAAATCAAAACGGAGTTGATAATGCAAAACCGTGATCTCGTCTCTGTGCGTAGCCAGACCAAGAAGGCTGACCAAGCATGGCGACTGATGCGCCGTCTCATGTTGTTCACAATCATGGCGTTTGGGTTGTGGCAGATCAGTATGAGTCAAGCTCAAGCCAATGCCGCCGGCTTGCCCGACTTCACCGGCATCGTCCAGAAGGCTGAAAATGCTGTGGTGAATATCCGAACAACCGCGACAGTGAGCGCCCGTGGTGGTGGCGGAAGAGACCCCTACGAAATGTTCCGTTGGTTTTTTGGACCGGACTTTGAGCCTCCTGGTGGCAGACCAGACCCACGCCGTGATGAGCCTAATGCTGAACCAGAGCAGCGGTCTGTTCCACGCGGCGTAGGATCTGGGTTTTTTATCTCTAACGATGGCTCGATTCTGACGAATCATCACGTCATTGACGGCGCAGATGAAATTTTTGTGACGTTGACAGATGGCCGTGAGTTCAAGGCAGAAGTTGTGGGTAGTGATGCGCGTACAGATGTCGCATTGATCAAGATTGACGCTGAAGACACGGCGACTTTGCCAATCGGGAGCGCTCAGAATCTTAAGAAAGGTCAATGGGTTTTGGCGATTGGATCGCCCTTTGGACTTGAATCGACTGTGACTGCTGGCATCGTCAGCGCGATTGGACGCGAAACCGGTGACTATTTGCCTTTCATTCAAACTGACGTCGCTGTGAATCCAGGTAATTCGGGCGGGCCATTGCTTGACCTGTCGGGCGAAGTCGTTGGCATCAATGCGCAAATTGTCTCTCGCAGTGGTGGCTTCATGGGAATCTCACTTGCGATTCCTATCGATGAGGCCATGCAGGTAGCCGACCAGCTGCAATCCGATGGAAAAGTCACCCGCGGGCGCATTGGCGTACAGATCAGTGAAGTAAGTAAAGACGTGGCTTTAGCCAGTGGTTTGTCGGATCAGTCAGGCGCCATGGTTAGCCGTGTGGCCCCTGATGGCCCAGCCGAAGATACCGGGGTGCAAGCGGGTGACATCATTCTCTCGTTCGACGGTCAAGCCATCAATAAGTGGTCAGATTTGCCTCGCGTGGTTGGCAATACGAAGCCGGGCGAGCGTGTCGAAATGGAAGTCTGGCGTAAGGGTAAGCCTGTCACTTTGATGATCAAAGTAGGTGAAATGCCTTCAAACGAACAGGTGGCGGCGACACAACCTGCCACGCCGGCCGCACCTGCTGGTCAAACGGCTTTGGGTCTGACGGTGGTTGATTTGACCAAAGAAGAGCGTGAGTCGATCAAGGCTGACAATGGTGTCAAGGTGACAGAATCTGCTGGTGCCGGTGCTCGTGCGGGCATTGCCTCTGGCGATATCATCTTGACTGTTGGTAACACCGATGTGAGCGACGCTGAACAATTTGTCTCGCTCGTGAATAAAGCCGGCGAAGGCAAACCTATCGGTATGATGGTGCAGCGTAGCGGCCAAGCACAGTGGGTTTTGGTGAGGCCGAAGAAATAGCAGCCGATCAGGCTAAAATAAGGATGGTTAGATGTGACGAGGGGGCGTGAAAGGCGCCCCCTCGTTTTTAGTGAAGGGTAGGCGTGCGAGCGTCTGAATGGATACCTGGCAGTCAAACTGTCGGGTTTTCTCAACTTTGATTGGGTTATATGCAGCACATTCGAAATTTTTCAATCATTGCGCACATCGATCATGGCAAGTCGACGTTAGCTGACCGTCTGATTCAGACTTGTGGTGGATTGGCTGACCGTGAGATGTCAGCGCAGGTGCTGGATTCGATGGATATCGAACGTGAGCGCGGCATTACGATCAAGGCGCAAACCGCCTCATTGCTATACAAGTCAAAAGATGGTCATGAATATCAGTTCAACCTGATTGACACACCGGGTCACGTCGACTTTTCATATGAAGTGAGTCGCTCACTTTCTGCCTGTGAGGGTGCTTTGCTGGTGGTTGATGCCTCACAAGGGGTGGAGGCTCAGACAGTGGCCAATTGTTACACCGCGATCGAACTCGGTGTCGAAGTGGTGCCTGTGCTCAATAAAATGGACTTGCCACAAGCTGATCCTGATGGTGCTCGGGCAGAGATAGAGGATGTGATTGGCATCGATGCCACTGATGCGGTGGCTGCAAGTGCCAAGACCGGTCTGGGTATTGATGACATTCTCGAGTCGATCGTCCAAAAAATACCTGCGCCTAAAGGAGATCCTGAAGCACCCCTGCAAGCCCTGATCGTAGATTCTTGGTTTGATAATTACGTTGGGGTCGTGATGTTGGTGCGTATTGTCAATGGGACACTCAAGCCCAAAGACAAAATTCGCTTTATGGCAACCGGTGCTTCACACCTATGCGAGCACCTGGGTGTGTTTACCCCTAAATCTTTGCCACGCACAATGCTTTCGGCCGGCCAGGTCGGTTTTGTGATTGCCGGGATCAAAGAGTTAAAAGATGCCAAGGTGGGTGACACCATCACACACGCAAGTCACGGTTGCGAAACGCCTTTGCCAGGCTTTAAAGAAGTGAAGCCGCAAGTCTTTGCTGGCCTATATCCGGTGGACAGCAGTGAATATGATCATCTGCGCGATTCGTTAGAAAAACTCAAGCTCAACGACTCAGCGTTGATGTTCGAGCCAGAGGTCTCGCAGGCGCTTGGTTTTGGTTTTCGATGTGGTTTTTTAGGCCTCTTGCACATGGAAATTGTGCAGGAGCGCCTTGAGCGCGAATTTAAGATTGACATCATCACCACGGCGCCGTCGGTGATTTATGAGGTTGAATTAAACGACGGCGAAGTGATCAATATCGAGAGCCCTTCTCGAATGCCTGAACCCGGGAAGGTCAACGACATCCGAGAGCCTATTGTGCAGGTGACCTTGTTCATGCCACAAGAGTACGTCGGGCCAGTGATGACGCTGTGCAATCAAAAGCGTGGCGTGCAGTTAGACATGAGCTATCACGGGCGACAAGTACACCTGCAATACGAGATACCGTTGGCTGAAATTGTGCTCGACTTTTTCGATAAGCTTAAATCAGTGTCACGCGGCTACGCATCGATGGATTACGAGTTTCGCGAGTATCGCTCATCAGATGTGGTTAAAGTAGATGTGCTGATTAATGCCGATCGAGTAGACGCCTTGTCGACAATCTGTCACCGCTCAAATGCGCGCTATCGCGGTCGTGAGATGGTTTCTAAAATGCGCGAGATGATTCCGCGACAAATGTATGATATTGCCATTCAAGCGGCTATTGGTGCTGAGATTGTCGCCCGGGAAAACGTCAAAGCCTTACGTAAGAACGTGCTTGCCAAGTGCTATGGTGGCGACATAAGTCGTAAAAAGAAACTGCTTGAGAAGCAAAAAGCGGGTAAGAAACGCATGAAACAAGTGGGTAATGTTGAAATTCCACAGGAAGCTTTCTTGGCGATCCTTCAAGTTGATGACAAATAAGAGCATGATAATGACGGAATTGATGGAATCGGCAGGACGGCAACCGCGATGAGCTGGAACTTTTCATTAATTCTCTTCGTGGCGCTGGTCATCACTGGCTTAGTCTGGCTGATCGATGTGCTATTCATGCGGAAAAATCGCAGCAAGACAGCCAAGCGACCGTGGTGGGTTGAGTATGGTGCCAGCTTTTTTCCGGTCATCCTTTTTGTGTTTGTTTTACGTTCTTTTGTGGTTGAGCCGTTTCGGATTCCGTCAGGTTCGATGTTGCCAACACTGCAATCGGGTGATTTGATCCTGGTAAATAAATTCACCTATGGCTTGCGTCTGCCCATTTTGCATGACAAGGTCGTACCGATTGGTGAACCAGAGCGTGGTGATGTGATGGTGTTTCGTTACCCTGTAGATCCACAGGTTGATTACATCAAACGGGTGGTGGGTTTACCGGGGGACGAAGTGGCCTACCTGAACAAAAAGCTGTTTTTGAATGGTCAAGAGGTACCGACCAAGCGCGATGGCGATTTCTTTGAGCCAGACCGAATTGCTTATACTGCCCAATATCTAGAGAAATTAGGCGAAGAAGAAAACAAAATACTTGTAGATAAGCGAAATAGACAGGACTTAAGGCCTGTTTGGCGATTTCCTTACCGCGAAAACTGTGATTTTCGTCCAGATGGTCTGGTTTGCACCGTGCCAGAGGGTAGTTACTTTATGATGGGTGACAACCGCGACAATAGTTTAGACAGTCGATTCTGGGGTTTCGTGCCAGAGTCGCATATTGTCGGGAAGGCATTTTTTATTTGGATGAACTTTTCTGAACCAAGTCGAATTGGTCGCTTCCATTGACGTCGGGCGACCTTGAGTTGGCCTGGGATACTTGGTACTGACCGATGTCTGTTTCACCTTTAGAGCAAGTGCTGGGTTACACCTTTGATAACAAGGCGTTGCTTGAGCTCGCCTTAACGCATCGTAGTCTCGGTGCACGTAACAACGAGCGCTTAGAGTTCTTAGGCGATTCGGTACTCGGCACATCAGTGTCTGCGCTCTTGTTTCATCGCTACGGCAAACTAGATGAGGGCGATCTGTCGCGCGTTCGGGCAAATCTGGTTAAACAGGCTGCACTGGCTGACATTGCTCAAACGCTGGGCTTATCGCAACACCTGAGATTAGGCGAAGGTGAGCTCAAGAGTGGTGGATTTCGTCGTCCATCGATTTTGGCGGATACATTCGAAGCGATTTTGGGCGCTATTTATTTGGACGGCGGCTTTGAGAAAGCGCAGGCTGTCATTGAACGGCTCTACGAACCGATCTTGGCCAACGTCGATCCACAAACCATTGGTAAGGACTCCAAGACGTTGTTGCAGGAATTCCTTCAGGCACACAAGATGTCTTTGCCTGCCTATGCGGTGGTCGCCACCCACGGGGCGGCACACAACCAACAATTCGAAGTCACCTGCGATATCCCCCAGCTCGAGGTGCATGTACAAGCAACAGGTGCAAGTCGCCGAGCCGCAGAACAAACCGCCGCTAAATTAGCATTGGAAAAAGCCATGGCATTAAAACCCGGACCTGGACGTAAGGCCGTTAAACGCGCCCGTAAAGCGGCACAATTAACGCTGCCAGTGGCCGTCTCGCAGGAAAAACGATGACCGACGAGACTGCTGACTATCGTTGTGGTTTTGTTGCGGTTGTTGGACGACCAAACGTCGGCAAATCAACCTTGATGAACGCCTTAATTGGCGCCAAAATTTCGATCGTATCGCGCAAAGCGCAAACCACCCGGCACCGTATTCAAGGTGTCTTTACACGTGATCACGAACAATTTGTTTTTGTGGACACGCCTGGCTTTCAGACGCGTCACGGTGGCGCCATGAACAAGATGATGAATCGCGTGGTCAGCCAAACCTTGTCTGATGTCGATGTCATTTTATTCGTGGTCGAGGCGGGTAAGTGGACAACCGCTGATGCGACTCTGTTAGAAATGCTTGCTAAGTATCCGAACGTGGTTTTAGTGGTCAGCAAAGTCGATACGGTCAAAGAACGCAATTCATTGTTTCCATTCGTGGCTGAAGTCTCTGCACGCCACCCGTTCGTGGCAGTCGTTCCCGTGAGTTCGGTTAAGCGCGTGCAACTCGATATATTGCTCGATGAAGTGGCTAAACATCTGCCGTTGAGCGCACCGATGTTTGATGA
>JAWOGG010000055.1:0-2657 GCA_046497085.1 Orrella sp. | reverse complement strand
AGTCGCTGGCGGGCTGCCCATCCAGCATGGCTCGACTGGCGAGCAGACTGCCACCGAAGCGGCTGTCCTGATGGGCGAGCACCACATCAACACCGGCCTGTTATGGTGAACAGCAATTTAGCAAGCGACTCGCTTTCAGGGATGAGTGGTAGTCCTGGTAACGATAGCCCCAAGAAGAGATTTAATGCAGGGTAAGCGGTTACGCCCGCCCAACCCAACAAAGGAATCGCAAAGAGTAGGATGTACATCAGGTGATGCGTACTGTGGGCCAGTTTGCGAATCAAGGCGGGCATTTGAGGTGGGTAACTGGGCGGTGACACCGTCAGCTTAAATACCAAGCGTGCCAACATTAACCAGATGATCAGAAAACCAATGGATTTGTGCGTTGAATACAGCACATTTGTCAAAGCATTCCAAAGATTTGCTTCGGCACGATTGGTCATCCAAAAGCCGATGGGCAACATGACTAAGGCCAAGACAGCAATTAACCAGTGTAGGTATCGCCAAATCAGGGGGTATTTCGCAGTTGTCATCTCAGGCTCCCGCCACCGAAGTATTGGCATGGTGGTTTTTAAGTTGGCAGGCAATGATTATCTGTCCACTGCCCATTGATACCAATTCGACCAAGAAAAGGCAAGCGCAAAGCAGGGCAGTTTAGGTCTAGTCCCATTTTTGCACCAAAAACATTCATTTCCATACCTTCTTGAGGGCTGAGTATCAGCCCGAACCAGCCGCCAAGCGAGAGCTGAAAGCCTGTGCCCGAAGGCGGAAGGCCGATAGGGTCATCCCATGAGCGGAAATCCTTGCCGATGGCCGTCGGTGGCAGATCTAGGTCTAGGTCCGGCACTTGCCGGCCAATGTGAGCAATGAATGTATTGCTGTTGGGACCTGGAGAACTACGGTAGGCCTGTGGATATGGATAAGAGGCGATGGCGGTTTCGATATCGTCAATCATCGCTTGCGCCTGGGGTCCTGTGTGTGACACCAGCACTTGGGGTGTTGCACCGTACCAAAGCGCATCAGGGGCCGAGTGATTGCGTTTAACCACATCGCGCCTGCCCCAACCGATCACTTCATGACGCGTATAAGTGCTTTGACCCGCGCGTTTGTAAATGATCCAGGGGTGCACCGCCACATAACCACGCCAGCCAAATGTCGGTGCCGCCAAAACTTGCACCACGGCTTGGTGCCGATTGATGATTGGGTTGAGCGCGACATTGCTGGCGTGCCGGGGTAATTGGTACCAGCCTAACTCGCTGGCTTGCGCAATTCGCTCGCCGTCTTGCATCCACTTGCCGACAGCAGATAGGACAACAATTAGAAAAATGACGCTCAGAACCTGAAACAATTTCTTCATGAGAAACGAGATCCAGCCGGTCTTTGTAAAATGACAGTCATCATCACAGCCGCGGCCATGGTGCCAATAGCGGCCGGAAAGAGAATAGTGGTCAGTGAATATTGTTCAAGCGCCAGCAAAACGAACACATTACGCAACACAATTAGACTAAAGAAGAGCACCGACTCGGTTTGTGGTTGATGATAAGCCTTGCGAATGGTTGGCCCGAACCCCAACACGTCAACGAAGGTGACTAACAAGACAGCCCAAAGTGGGTTGTCGGTGGCTGCCCACAGGGGTATGGCCAATAAGGCCATGCCAAAGAACAACCAATCAGTCGCTGAAATCCGGATATCCGCTCGTTTGTAATACGCAATGACGGCAATTGAGAACGCCATCAGGGCTGAGAAACCCACGGGCCATGCCCCAACGCCAGCGCCACCGGCACGTTGCGCAAAAAAAACGATACTTGTTGTCAGTCCCCAGATAGACCAAGAGAGCACATGCGGTCTCACTGTTCCACGAAAGATGGACCAGATATAGGGAAAAAAAGAGGCGCCACTGATCAAAAGAGCAATGGTTGCAAAAATAGACTTTTCAAGCATGTTGGCCCAGTATAGGTGACGGGCGCACGTTGCCAGCATCCCGCTAGGCGTTTTTAAGTTTCTCGCTGTCTTTGATTTTGTAAAGACGGCCAATCTTGTCTTGCGGTTTGATCACACCTTCCTTGGTCCAGCGGCTCACTTCACGGCTGACCGTTTCGAGTTTTAAGTCTGACATAGCACCCATGTCCTCTCTAGAGAAGAGGGTGGTGAGCGTTGGATCATCAGCGTGTCGCATTTTCAAAATGATGTTGGCGACACGTTGGCGTGCAGTCCCAAAGTTTAGTGTCGCTAACCAATCATCGGCGTCCTTAACCGCACGATGCCAACGCTCCATCAGTCGCATGTGTAAGCGAGGCGACTCGGCCGAGAGGTCTTTGATCACGGTGACGGGTATTTTGCAGACGCTCACTTCGCTCAGTGCCACAGCGTCCGCGTCATAAATAGGAGAAAACAGGGCTTCGAGGCCAACAACATCCCCTGGTTTTAATATACGAACGATGCGAGACCTGCCATCGGCGGCGTTACGCACTAACTTCACAAAGCCCTTGCGGATGGTCATGACATGTCCGGCTTGCCGTCCTTCACCGAATAAGGCGGCGCCGTTTTGAAAGGCAATGTCATCGATTGGCGCATGAATCAACTTAAAGTCAGATTCATTCAAATCAGCGAACAAAACCATGTCGCGAATGCCACAAGTGCGACAGTCGGCAGTACCT
>JAWOGG010000053.1:0-5923 GCA_046497085.1 Orrella sp. | reverse complement strand
GGTGTCTTAGAGGTTCCTTTTGAGAGAGCACAGGTTGGGGATCGCTACGTGTTGGAGCGCTTAAAAGAGCGCGGGTGGCAAGTTGGTGGTGAAAGTTCTGGCCATTTGTTGTGCTTGGACTGCCATTCAACCGGTGATGGCATTGTTGCCGCATTGCAAGTGTTAGCGGCATTGCGACGCTATCGCAGTTCAATGGCTGACTGGGTAAAGGACTTGACCATGTACCCCCAAGTCATGATCAACGTTCCCATTGCAGCTGACCTCGATTGGAAAGCTCATCAAGGTCTACAAAAAGCACAGGCCGCCGTTCAGGCCCAGCTAGGGGAGAGCGGACGTGTACTGATTCGCGCCTCGGGTACAGAGGCAAAGTTGCGCCTGATGGTAGAGGCAAGCGATAAGGCGTTGGCACAAGCCTGCGCACAACAATTGGCTGACGCTTTGCACTAACTGTGTCATAGTTCCGTCATGAATTGGTCAAATCAGTGACATATGCGATAGGCAAACTGTCGTCATTGTCTAGTGGGGGCCTCATGTTAGAACTTGTTCGAAGTAGCGCCAGTTTGTTTACGTTGCCATCCAATGGCACAGCACCCAGCGATTTATTGGTGGGTTTGGCTCAGTCTGATGAGGAGCTTGAAGAAATTCAGCGCCTCCGTTACTCGGTTTTCTCTGCGGAGTATTCGGCTCAGTTGGCTGCGCCTGGTCAAGACATCGATAGAGATGCCTTTGACCCTTGGTGTGAGCATCTCATGGTTAAAGACCTAGCTAGCGGGCAGGTGGTGGGTACATATCGTGTGCTGACGCCCCATCAAGCCAAGAGAGCAGGTGGCTATTACAGCGAATCAGAATTCGATTTGTCAGGACTGGGTGACATCAAAGATTCGTTAGTCGAATTTGGTCGCGCCTGTATCCGCCCAGATCACCGCAATGGTGCTGTACTGATGATGTTGTGGTCAGGGTTGGCAGAAATTCTCAAGCAAGGTCGCTACGAAAACGTGTTTGGCTGTGCCAGCGTCAGTCTGCGTGACGATGGCGTCACCGCCGCCACAGTATGGCGTGAGGTTCGCGACCGTATTGGTCAAGACGGTGCACCTGTGGTTCATCCCCTACATCATTATCCTGTTGACCAACTGGACAGTGAATTGCCTGGTCAAGTGCCTGCGCTTTTGAAGGGTTACTTGAAACTTGGGACCAAAGTGTGTGGTGAGCCCGCTTGGGACCCTGACTTCAACACCGCGGACTTTCCTATGTTGCTATCGGTCAATCAAATGGGTCGACGATATCGCCGACATTTTGGGTTTGATTGATAGAGCGGCGTCGTGAGGCTAATGGCTAAATGGTGACAAGCTCAAACTTAAAGCCAACTCGAGCCCATTCGTCTTCTTCGTTGTGTAGCGCATAGTCGGTCAAGGGGTGTTCGTCTAACCACTGCTTGTCGACTTTGGTTACGATTGAACTATTCTTCACGCTCACTGATAGTGCAACGCGCTGCAGTTCTTCGCGCCTTCGGCACAGTAAAACAGCAAGACGTAGGCAAAGCACGGCCATCCATTGTTGGCGTGTTTTGACTGAATCTTGAACTTTACCTAATTTGCCCGTGTGGGCCACCACAAGCGTTGCCAGCAACGATTGATCGGTTTTAGAAAAACCGGGCATATCAGCGTTACTCAAAATATAAGCGCCGTGCTTGTGGTAACCGTTTTGAGCGATTGAAACACCTGCTTCATGCAGGTCAGCCGCCCAGCTGACTGCGTGTCGTAATTCGTCATTAGGTGGCAGCTCCGGGAAAAGACTGTCATACAAGGATAATGCGGTGCGACGTACTCTCGCGGCTTGGCGCGTGTCGACGTGATAGCGTTTCATAAAGACTTTGACTGTCTCATCGCGACGATCGTGAGATTGTTCACGACCGGCCAAGTCCACCAGAACCCCTAGCCTAAGCGCTCCTTCCCCAGTGCGCATGACGTCGATACCCATTTCGTCAAAAAAAGCACTCATGATTGCCAGGCCGCCGGGTAAAACGTCGGCGCGTTCAAGCTTTATGCCAGGCAGCTCAGATGGGATGACGCGCGAGTCATCGATGAGTTTTCTTTTGAGCTTATTAATGCCCTCACGCGTGATGCCATCGTGTGCAAATCCGCTTTCCGATAGGATTGCAAACAAAGCCTTGGCAGTGCCAGAGGAGCCATAAGCTTCTTTCCAGCCCAGGCTTTTATAGGGCTTAACGAGTACTTCGACCTCGCGTTGTGCTGCCATTTCAGCGGTTTTCATGGTGTGGGCATCGATCAGACCATCGGGGAAAAATCGACGGCTGTAGCTTACGCAACCCATGTAAAGTGAAGACATCAAAAGTGCTTCGTCGCCTTGGCCAATGATGACCTCAGTAGAACCGCCGCCAATGTCGATCACTAACCGCTTAAGTTCTGATGGAGGGAGCGTGTGACTAACACCGGTATAGATCAAACGGGCTTCTTCTCGTCCGGCGATCACCTCGATGGGAAAGCCCAAAGCGGCTTCGGCTAAAGGTAAGAAATCGGGTGTATTTCGAGCCACTCGAAATGTATTGGTGGCCACTGCCCTGACACGGCTTGGGTGGAAGTTGCGTAAACGGTCACCAAAGCGCTCTAGCACCCCAACGGCACGGTCGATGGCCTCTTGGTTTAGCATCTTTTGAGCGTCTAAGCCGGCAGCTAACCTGACGGTTTCCTTTAACCGATCGATTTGATAGATTTGCCGCACCCCATTTTCTTCATGGATGCGACCAATAGATAGCCTAAAACTATTTGAGCCAAGGTCGACGGCGGCGAGTAAATGTTCCATGCAGATCATCCGGTTGAAACTCGCCTGATTATAGGGGCTGAAAAAAAGACATGCTGTCACATAGTTTGCTATCTGGAACCATGGCGTGATTTGAAGTACAAACTAGGGATTCCTATTTGAGTGACACATGATCAGACCTGCCGCCAAAACCACATCTCCCGATCAATCGAGCATCAATCCGATGGCTCCTGACACTCCGCTATTTTTAAATCGTGAATTGTCGCTCTTGCAATTTAACGAGCGAGTTCTAGCGATGGCTGAGAATCCGGCGACACCGCTGCTAGAACGGCTGCGTTATGTCTGTATCGTTGGGTCGAATCTGGATGAGTTTTTTGAAATCCGAGTGTCAAGCTTGAAGGAGCAGCACCGCTTACATCCTCGGTTAGAAGGTCCTGACGGGTTGACTGCAGCGCAAGCGCTTGCGCAAGTTCAGCGACAAGTACATGGTTTAGTAAAAAGAATTTACTCGCTACTTAACGACCAGTTGCAACCGAGTCTTAGAAGCGAGGGGGTTTACTTGCACCACGCTTCGGAGTGGGATGATGTACAGCGTGCTTGGGCTCATGAATTATTTGTGACAGAGATGATGCCTCTTTTAACGCCAATTGCGTTAGATCCTGCTCATCCCTTCCCGCGAGTGCTGAATAAGAGTTTGAATTTCATCGTGCCACTGGCTGGCGAGGACGCCTTTGGTCGGCGTGCCTCGATTGCCGTGGTGCAAGCCCCTAGAGCCTTGCCTCGGGTCGTTAAGATGCCGCCGGAGGTGTCAGGTTTACCCTATGGTTTTATATTGCTGACTTCGCTGATACGGGCGTTTGCCGGTGAGTTGTTTCCAGGTATGGAAGCGCTAGGGGTGTTTCAATGGCGCGTGACGCGCAACAGTGACTTATTTGTCGATGAAGAGGAAGTCACTAATTTGCGTCAGGCTCTTCAGGGTGAGTTGTCACAACGTAACTTTGGATCGGCCGTACGTTTGGAAATCGACCAACTGACGCCACCGCACATTGAGCACTTACTGCAAAAAGAATTTGAACTAACCGCTGACGATACTTACCGTGTCAATGGACCGGCTAATGTCGCACGCTTGATGCAGATTTGTCAGTCGGTCGACCGTCCCGACCTGTTGTTTTCTGAGTTTCGTGGCACGGTGCCAAAAGCTTTTGCGAAATTACCGCACCGATCGGATGCTATCTTTGAGTTGATTGCCCAGTCCGACCAGTTGTTGCACCATCCATATCAAGCCTTCCAGCCAGTGATTGATTTTTTGACGGCGGCAGCGGTTGATCCCGATGTGGTGGCGATCAAGCAGACCATTTATAGAACAGGTGAAGACTCCAAGCTCATGGAGCTTTTGCTGGCGGCCGCTCGGGCGGGTAAAGAGGTTACGGTAGTGGTGGAGTTGATGGCGCGCTTTGATGAGCAGACCAATATCAACTGGGCTGCCCAGCTAGAGGAGGTGGGCGCACATGTGGTCTATGGCGTCGTTGGCCATAAAACCCATGCCAAGATGCTATTGGTGTTACGCCGTGAAAAGAAGGGTATCCGTCGTTATGGGCATTTGGGTACAGGCAACTATCACCCCCGAACCGCGACGCTTTATACCGATTTCGGATTGATGACGGCTAACCCGGATATTTGTGAGGATATGGACAAAGTGTTCTCCCAACTCACGGGTTTGGGTGCACGGCGCCAGCTCAAGCTGCTACTGCAATCGCCCTTTAGCTTGCACGATTCAATGATGGCGTTGATTCGTGAGGAGACCGAAGCCGCCAAAGCAGGCAAAAAGGCTCGCATCATGGCCAAGATGAATTCATTACTTGAACCAAAAATCATCACTGCGCTGTATGAGGCGAGCCAAGCCGGCGTGAAGGTGGACTTGGTGGTTCGTGGCTTATGTGCCTTACGGGCAGGGGTGACTGGCTTATCGGAAAATATCCGCGTGCGGTCTATCGTTGGGCAGTTTTTGGAACACTCAAGGGTTTTTTATTTTGCGGCCCAGGGAGAAGAAAAGGTTTATCTGTCCTCGGCCGACTGGATGGACCGTAATTTCTTTAGACGCGTTGAATTGGCGTTTCCCGTCTTAGACCCAGCGCTCAAGCGCCGGGTTATCCGCGAAGCGTTTACGTTAGCGTTCAAGGACAATATGCGTGCCTGGGCCCAGCAAACCGACGGGACATTCATCAGGGTAAGCCGTCGTGGCGCCCCGTTTTTACTGCATGATGAGCTCGTTACCCTCCTATCGACAAAGTGATGCTCCGTTATCTGCTATAGTTCTGCTCTTCGGGGCGTAGCGCAGCCTGGTAGCGCATCTGCTTTGGGAGCAGAGGGTCGAAGGTTCGAATCCTTCCGTCCCGACCAAATTAAAAATGACTCAACAATCGTTGGGTCATTTTTTTTGGTCAGGCCAAAGATGGTCGCCGTCTTGAAAGTCAGATTTGGTATGCTGTTTGCCTACTAATGCCTAGGTGCTCCGATGCCTCATGAAATTGATCTGATTGCCATTCTGGTTGGAGGGTTTGGATTAGCCTTGGTGCTTGGCTATGTCGCGACCCTTTTCAGGGCGCCGCCCTTGGTGGGTTATTTGGCTGCCGGCATTTTGATTGGACCGACAACCCCGGGATTTGTGGGCGATCCGGCTTTGGCGGCTCAGTTGGCTGAAATTGGTGTCATGCTGCTGATGTTCGGCGTCGGTCTACATTTTTCAATCAAAGACCTGATGGCAGTTAGGCGCGTGGCTATTCCTGGAGCCATCATTCAAATTGTGATCGCGACCTTAATCGGTATGGCGGTTGCTTTGGTGTGGGGTAAGCCTTTGATCGGCGCGCTGGTATATGGCGTTTGTCTGTCAGTGGCAAGCACAGTGGTGTTGTTGCGCACACTAGAAACCCGAGGGCTGTTGTTCACCGATGACGGTAAATTGGCGGTGGGTTGGCTGGTTGTTGAAGACCTGGTCATGATTTTGGTGTTGGTGTTGTTGCCAGTTGCGGCATCGGTGCTGCCCTCAGCGACAACAGGTGGTGTTAGTGCTGATGCGCCAAATATTTGGCTGTCCTTAGCCGTGACCTTGCTAAAGGTAGTGGCTTTTATTGCGCTGATGTTAGTG
>JAWOGG010000261.1:0-2799 GCA_046497085.1 Orrella sp. | reverse complement strand
GAGATCTCACGTTGGGCTTGTAACGCATCCTCTGGCCAATAGGTCTTGATGTAGGCAAGAATGCTTTCGATTTGAGCGTCGCTTAGTACCTCTCCATATGCCGGCATGTCGCTTTCATAGCCAACGGGTGCTGTCACGCCCGGTACAAACCCATTCCTGACCATACTGACAAGTTGTGCGTCCGCATGATGCCAAGTGTGTCCTGACTCATCATGCGGTGGTGCTGGCAAGCGGCCATTGGCCATGCGCTGACGCCAATTGGGTTGGCCTTCCATGTTTGCGCCGTGACAGCTGGCGCAATACATGCCATAGAGTTCCTTGCCTTCGACCAACATCGCACCACTGGCCGGTTTAATAAAAAACGGCTTCCCAGGCTCGACTGAGCCGTCATCTGTCCCATACACAAACCATGCGCCAGCAACGATGATGGCGAGTACAACTGGGGCTACCCACCACAGATATCGTGAAAATGTCGAACGGGAATTGGTTTTCATGCGGTTTAGGTGGTAAAGCGCCCTCTAAGTTCCCGTATGCCGCGCGCCAACACTCGGGCTTCAAGCCCAACCGCAACGAATTTCGCACCTAGTGAAAGGTAGTGTTTGGCCAGTGTTTCATCAGGCGTCAACACACCGGGCGCTTTGCCGTGCTTCAGAATGGTGGCGATCCCCTGCTCTATGACAGCTTGTACGTCAGGGTGGGCAGGATTACCTAAGTGCCCGTAGGCTGCAGCCAAGTCAGATGGACCTAAAAACACGCCGTCTACACCCTCGACCGCGCAAATGGCATCCAAGTTTTCTATGGCGGTTTTGGTTTCAGCTTGCACCAGTAAGCAGACCTCTTGATCTGCAACTTTGGGGTAATCAGTGCGTAGATCCCATCGTGAAACACGTGCTGTACCGTATCCAACCCCTCTAAAACCATTAGGCGGGTAACGTGTGGCGGCCACTAGGTGGGCCGCTTGCTCGGCATCATCGACCATGGGTATTAATAGGGTCTGTACACCCACATCCAGCATCTGTTTGATGAGAACGGGATCACCGGTGACCGGCCGAGCAATGGGATGACTAATAGGGTACGCACCAATCGCTTGAAGCTGTGAAAGCACTGTTTGAATGTCGTTAGGCGTATGCTCACCGTCAAGTAAAAGCCAATCAAAGCCCGCTGTGGCACAAATTTCCGCCGTGAAAGCGCTCGGAATAGATAGCCATAAGCCGATTTGCGGCTCGCCCGCCAACAACCGCTCTTTAAATGAATTGCCTGCTAGTGTGCTCATGGCTTTAGTACCAGAGATTTGATGGCATCGCCCATTTCGGTGGTGTTAGCGCTGCCACCAAGATCACCCGTTCTGGGTCCGGACGACAATACTGTTTCAATTGCGCCTAAGATGGCATCGTGCGCTTGTAAATAACGCGCTTGATCCTGGCCGGTTAGTCCACGCCCTAAATAGTCGAGCATCAGCGCGCCTGACCAGATCATGGCGATCGGGTTCGCAATGTTTTTGCCATAGATGTCTGGTGCCGAACCATGGACAGGCTCGAACAGTGACGGGAATAAGCGATCTGGATTGAGGTTGCCTGAGGGCGCCAAACCAATCGTGCCGGTGCAAGCAGGGCCGAGATCGGACAAAATGTCACCAAACAGGTTAGAAGCCACCACCACATCAAAACGATCAGGTTGCAGCACAAATCGAGCCGACAAAATATCGATATGTTGCTTGTCAGTGGTGATATCGGGATATTGCTTAGCCATTTCGGCGGCGCGGCTGTCCCAATAAGGCATGCTGATGGCGATACCGTTAGACTTGGTGGCGATAGTTAGGTGTTTGCGTGCTCGTTGGGAAGCCAAATCAAACGCATACTTCAAGACACGGTCGGTGCCGATACGACTAAAGACAGATTCCTGAATCACGATTTCTCGATCTGTATCGGCAAACATCGTCCCGCCAAGCGACGTATATTCACCCTCAGTGTTTTCTCGAACGACAAAGAAGTCAATGTCACCGGCCTTGCGGTTTGCCAAAGGGCAAGGCACGCCGTCAAATAATCGCACCGGACGCAAGTTGATGTACTGATCAAACTCACGCCGAAACTTTAACAACGATCCCCACAAAGAAACATGGTCAGGGACTGTATCAGGCCATCCAACCGCACCGAAATAAAGGGCGTCACACCCTCCTATACGCTGCTTCCAGTCTTCGGGCATCATTTCGCCGTGTTTGGCATAGTAGTCACACGAAGCCCAATCGTGATGTTCAAACGCCAAATTCAAGTCAAACTTTTGGGCTGCTGCCTCTAAGACTTTTAGTCCCTCTGGCATGACCTCTTTGCCGATACCATCGCCTGGCAACACGGCAATACGAAATGGCTGACTCATGACTTGCTTCTCCAATTTTTTAAAATATGTTGATCTTATTAATGTTCGGTTTTGATGTCGTCTTTATCAGCACCGAGTGATTGCGACAACTCCCCTGCCCGTTCGTACGCCGCCCTCATTGCTTGCACAATCGCCTCCTGAAATCCATTGGCCTGCAATACATCAAGCGCAGCCGCCGTTGTTCCGCCTTTGGACGTGACGCGTTCGCGCAAGGTGGCTGGCGGCTCTTCAGATTGAGCGGCCAACTCGGTGGCACCTGCTAAGGTCGCCAAAGCCATTTGCCGCGCTTGTGTGGCGGTCAAACCCAATTGCTCGGCGCCTTGCGTCAAAGCCTCAATGAATCGAAACACGTACGCGGGACCGCTACCCGATAGGGCGGTCACCGCATCGATCATGTCATCACTTTCTACCCAAACGATTTGCCCG
>JAWOGG010000018.1:0-5472 GCA_046497085.1 Orrella sp. | reverse complement strand
CCCGTTTCCATTCAAATGAAGATGCAAATAACGCCTTGCAAGACTTTGAAACGCGTTTTTCTAAAAATGCCATTCCAGATGAGATGCCGGAGTTTATGTTCGATGCTGAGATGCCACTTGCTAACTTATTAAAAGAAGCGGGCCTGGTGGCGACCACTTCTGAAGCACACCGTATGATCAAACAAGGTGCGGTTAAATTAAATGGTGAGCGTTTAGAAGATGGTCGCCAAATATTTTCCGGTGTGAGCGATCAAGTGTTTCAAGTTGGTAAACGTAAATTTGCACGTGTTACCGTAGGCTGAAATTTAGCCAGAAGCCCCAATCATGCACAATTGAGGCTTTTAGCTCCACAACGGCAAGGCAATAACAAAATGCTTGCCAAAGCGGTTGTAAACGCTGAACTGCTAAAGGAGTTTGCCATGAAACTGTCGAGTCTTTCGTTCGCTGATCAGGCTTGCATTCCGGACCTCTACGCTTTCGGAAAAATTGATCCACAGAGCCACGTGGCGCTCTCAGAGAATCTAAACCCTCATTTGGTGTGGGAAGACGTGCCTGTTGGCACATTGTCACTGGTTGTGATTTGCCATGACCCAGATGCGCCGACTAAGGCCGATGACGTCAATCAAGAGGACCGTGTGGTGTCCTCTGACTTGCCGCGCACCGATTTTTATCATTGGGTATTGATTGATATCGCTGCCGACATGCGCGAGATCGCCGAAGGTGAATACTCCACTGAAGTGACGCCACGGGGCAAAGGCGGGCCGCTGACGCCACATGGCACGCGTCAAGGCGTCAATGACTACACCCAGTGGTTTGCGGCTGACCGAGACATGGTTGGCGAGTATTTTGGGTATGACGGACCGTGCCCTCCGTGGAACGACGCGTTGTTGCACCGTTACATCTTCACGGTCTATGCCCTCGATCTGGCAATGCTGCCGGTAGAAGGTACGTTTACTGGGCCGCAGGTGCTCGAAGCCATGCAAGGCCACGTTTTGGGGCAAGCCAGTCTGACGGGTACTTACACCCTTAACCCCTCACTTGCGCCCAAGCAAGTCGGGTAGATCGGCGGTAGCGCTACAATACTGAGATTGATTTCAGTGTGATAACGAATCAGGCGGCTTAGACCGCCTGATTGTTGTCACAAAAGCATTATCTCCCCGATGACTTTCAGCCAGGATCTCTCATGTTTGATCGCACCTTGACCCTTGACCGCGTTGACCCTGAAGTTTGGGATGCCATTCAAAAGGAAGACACACGTCAAGAGCAGCACATTGAGTTAATCGCTTCGGAAAACTACACCAGCCCAGCAGTCATGCAAGCCCAAGGCTCGCAAATGACCAATAAGTACGCTGAAGGTTATCCAGGCAAGCGCTACTACGGCGGTTGTGAGTTTGTGGATATCGTTGAGCAACTGGCGATCGACCGTTTGAAGCAGTTGTTTGGTGCCGAGGCGGCAAATGTGCAGCCCAACTCCGGTTCGCAAGCTAACCAAGCGGTTTACTTGGCGGTGCTTAAGCCCGGTGACACGGTGTTGGGCATGAGTCTGGCCGACGGCGGACACTTGACCCACGGTGCGAGTGTGAACGCCTCGGGCAAGCTCTACAACTTTTTGCAGTACGGGTTGGATGCCAATGAGGTCTTGGATTACGACAAGGTGGAGCAGCTCGCAAAAGAAAACCAGCCTAAATTAATCGTTGCTGGTGCTTCTGCCTATTCACTACGGATGGATTTTGAGCGCTTGGCCAAGATCGCTAAGGACAACGGTGCTCTGCTTCTAGTTGATTTGGCGCACTATTCAGGCTTGGTGGCTGGTGGGGCATATCCCAATCCCGTTCCTCACGCTGATTTTGTGACATCAACGACGCACAAAGGATTGCGCGGCCCACGTGGTGGCATCATCATGATGAAAGCTGAGCATGAGAAGAAAATAAACTCAGCCATTTTTCCGGGTATACAAGGCGGTCCCTTGATGCACGTGATCGCTGCCAAAGCGGTTGCTTTTAAAGAAGCGTCAGCACCTGAGTACAAGGAATATTCGGCGCAAGTGGTCAAGAATGCGCAAGTCATGGCTCAAACGCTGGTCAAGCGCGGTCTGCGCATTGTTTCAGGCCGCACAGAAAGTCATGTGATGCTGGTCGACTTAAGGGCTAAGGGCATCACTGGCAAGGTGGCTGAAGAGGCACTTGGTCACGCTCATATAACGGCCAATAAGAATGCGATTCCCAACGACCCGGAAAAGCCTTTTGTGACCAGTGGCATTCGTTTAGGGACGCCAGCCATGACCACACGGGGTTTTAAAGAGGCTGAGGCCGAACAAACAGCCCATTTGATTGCGGATGTTTTAGAGAACCCAACGGATGAGGCAAATTTGGCATCAGTACGCGAGCGCGTGCATGCTTTGACCGAAGCCTTTCCGGTCTACCGTTAATCGAGATAGGACGGCGTAAAGCTAATAATGAAGTGCCCTTTTTGCGGTCATTCCGAAACCTTAGTGGCAGATTCTCGAACAGGTGACGAGGGCGAATTCATACGTCGGCGTCGGCGTTGCGAAAAATGCGATCGTCGCTTCACCACTTACGAGCGGGCTGAGCTTTCGATGCCCACTGTGGTCAAACGCAACGGCAGTCGTAATGAATACGACCCTTTCAAGCTCAAGGCCAGTCTGAAGCTCGCGCTTAGGAAGCGTCCCGTGAGCATGGACCAAATCGACCAAGTGGTGCATCGAATCGAGGAACAATTGCTCACGAGCGGTGAGCGCGAAGTCACCACAGAAAAAATTGGTGCTTTGGTGATGCAAGAGCTCGATAAGCTCGACAAAGTGGCTTATGTTCGCTTTGCATCGGTCTACAAGAGCTTTGAGGACATCGGTGAGTTTGTTCAGGCTATCAAAGAAATGCAGGGTCCGTTGCGAGGCCCGTCTAAATGACCGTCAATCAGATGGCTGAGGACGAGCGTCATATGGCTCAGGCGTTGGCTTTGGCGGAGTCGACGTTATATGTGCCAACGCCCAATCCGCGAGTAGGGTGTGTGATTGTGCGTCAAGGGCAAGTGATCGGACAAGGCGCAACACAAAAGGCGGGTGATGCACATGCCGAAGTCATGGCGTTGCGTAGCGCCAAAACCAATCAACAAGATGTCGAAGGCTCAACGGTCTACATCACGCTTGAGCCTTGTAGTCATTACGGGCGAACGCCGCCTTGTACCGACGCGTTGATCGCAGCTAACCCAAAGCGGGTTGTGATTGGTCACGTGGATCCTAACCCTGCTGTGGCAGGTCGTGGTATAGAAAAGTTACGGGCTGCCGGGATTGAGGTTTCTGTGGGTGTGTTGCCTATTGAGGCGCTCGAGATCAATCCTGGATTTGTGTCACGGATGGTCCGTGGTGTGCCATATGTATGGTTAAAGATCGCGGCATCGATGGATGTAAAAACAGCATTGCCAAACGGTGAGTCACAGTGGATTACTGGGCCTGCTGCGCGCGCTGATGGACATCACTGGCGTGCTCGCAGTTGTTGCGTGTTAACCGGTATTGGTACCGTTAAAGCGGACGATCCGCAATTAAATGTCAGGGCCGTTCAGACGCCACGCCAACCCAAGCGCGCGCTGATTGATCACAAGCTCGATTTGTCGCCACAGGCTCAGCTGTTGCGTACACCCGGTTTGATGATTTTTACCGCGAGCGCCGACAAGCGAAAGCAGCAAACGCTGGCGGATCTGGGCGCCGTGATTATTGAGTTGCCGCAAGCCAACCAGCCTGGCAAGGTGGATCTACCAGCCGTGATGCGTTGGCTCGGTCGTCACGGCATCAATGAGGTGCACATTGAAGCGGGCGCAAACTTGAATGGGGCGTTTTGGCAGTCAGGTTGTGTCGATGAATTGTTGCTATACCTTGCACCGATGTTCTTGGGTGAGGGATTGCCGATGCTCAAGCTGCCCGGTATTGACCAGTTGAGTGAGGCGGGACAATTGGCGTTTGTTGACGATCAGGCCTTTGATCCAGATATTCGGATACGGGCGCGCACAGTGAGTCGTTGGCAGGCTTTGGTCGAACATATTCAAACAAGCAATCAGCGCTTGCAATAACAGCGCTTGCAGTAAAAAGGGGAAAGCATATGTTTACAGGTATCGTGGCCGCTGTTGGTCAAATCAAACAAGTGCAGCCCATTGATCCGGATCAAGCTGACAGTGGGGTGCGCCTTTTAATTGACGTTGGCGAGCTTGACATGTCAGACGTCAAACTCGGTGATTCGATTGCGATTGAGGGGGCGTGTATGACCGTGACCTCCTTGCCTGAAAGTCAGCATTTCACTGCAGACGTGTCGCGTGAGAGCTTGAGTAAGACTGTTGGTTTGCACCAGGCCGGGCCTGTGAACCTTGAGAAATCACTCAAGATTGGCGATCAGATTGGTGGGCATTTGGTTTCAGGTCATGTTGATGGTCTAGGGCATGTCGTGACCTTCAAACCTGTGGGCGAGTCTTGGCTACTCGTCGTGTTGGCACCTAAAGCACTCGGCATGTATCTCGCTTACAAAGGGTCAATCACAGTCAATGGCGTGAGCTTGACGGTCAACGAGGTCAAAGACACCGACGCGGGCACCGAGTTCAGCATCAATTTGATTCCGCACACCATTGAGGTCACGACACTGCAGCATCTCCAACCTGGCCAAGCGGTTAATTTAGAAATCGACACGATTGCACGCTATGTGCAGCGCATGCTGCAGCACAAGTCGTAGTCCGTTCTCAAGCGCGGCAAAGGCAAGCGAAGCGGCGTGTTGATGAGAAGTGGCTAGTCTCTGTTAAACTTCAGCCCTTGCGTGTTTGGGGCAAACCCAAATCCGTGTAGGACAGGTGGCCGAGTGGTTGAAGGCGCACGCCTGGAAAGCGTGTATACGTTCAAAGCGTATCGGGGGTTCGAATCCCCCTCTGTCCGCCAAGTATCCAAGTGTTCGGACTCGAGACATCGGTAACACTTTGTTCCTAAGACATAGGTGACAACCTCGAGCCGAACGGGTTGTCGATGGGTTGCAAAGTTTGGCTCTACCCAATAAACGGGGAACGGGCATTCATCACACTCTGTTGATGACACCATTCCAACCGCACAGAGCCAGTACTCGCATGCGGTAATTCTCAAAGTTTCGGCTCTACCCAATAAACGGGGAACGGGCATTTATCGGTTCTCACAGCATTCTTTTCAGATCCGGGGTCGCTACCTCGTCGAGATGACGGAAGGCCGGTTCGATCGCTTCGATTTCTCGGCCCGCTACGCCGTAGCCTTCAAAGCGAACTTTCCATTCGCGTACGACACGCCAGATCCGATCGATGATTTCAAGTGCGTCTGGACGTGTGATTCCAAACCGCGCATAACCTGACAGCGCGTTATTAAGCGTTGCCGATCGTCCCTGATCGCCAACACTGAGGTGCAGATTACGTTCAGTTGCCAGCATCGGGCGCGGCATGACGTCGTACAACGCC
>JAWOGG010000154.1:0-5037 GCA_046497085.1 Orrella sp. | reverse complement strand
CGATCCGCAGCCATGTTGACACCAGTGACTCACGACTATTGGCAGTAGAGGCCTTACTTAACGTCGCTGCAAAATTCAAACCTTGGTTAGACCTACAACTCGTCGCCTTCCCGCAAGATGGGTTGTTAAGGCATCAAGGTGCGCGGGACAACTTAATGCGTGCACTCGATATGGGCGTTCAAGTGGTTGGCGGAATCCCACACTTTGAGCGCACCACAGACGAAGGCACACAAAGCATTGAATGGTTGTGCCGCCAAGCAGCAGATCGCGGTTTGATGGTCGACATGCACTGCGATGAAACTGACGACCCCAACTCGCGTCACATTGAGACACTAACCGCCAACACTGTGCGGTTTGGTCTGCAAGGCCGAGTGACGGGATCACACCTTACCTCTATGCACAGCATGAACAATGATTACGCGTCCAAATTGATCGATCTCATGAGAGAAGCCGAAATCAACGTGGTCGCAAATCCTTTAATTAATATCACTCTGCAAGGACGACACGACACCTACCCTAAACGGCGTGGCATGACCCGCGTACCCGAATTAATGGAAGCAGGCGTGACAGTGGCCTTTGGTCAAGACTGCGTCATGGATCCTTGGTACGGCATGGGCTCGGGTGACATGCTTGAAGTGGCCCACATGGGATTGCATGTGGGTCAACTCACCAGTCAACCGCAAATTCAACAGTGCTTTGCCGCGGTCACCACTTTACCCGCCCGAATACTTGGCCTACCCAACCGAGGACTGGAGATTGGTGCCCCCGCGGATCTGGTGCTATTGCAAGCCTCAGATCCAGCCGAAGCCATTCGGCTACGAGCGAACCGTTTGGCAGTTTTGCGCCGAGGCCAGTGTATTGCGCGTACGCCACCTCGAGTCGCAGAGCTGACCCTAGGAGCACACCAGCATGAGGTCGACTGGCGCGCTAGTTAATAAACGTCGGGCCAAGACGACGGCAACTCATTTACAACCGATCCTTCACTGAGCAAAGATAACGTACCGTGAGCCCTCAATTTTTTTAAGATCAGATCGTTTGCGCCAACCAAAACAACACCGACCTCTCTGTGCTTGAGATGTGTGATCGCGTCCTCAAGTGCTTGAATGGCGGTTTCGTCGATAAAAGGCGTTTGCGACAAATCCAATGCCCAATGACGAACACGGCCAGGCAGGCTTTGCGCGGCCGTCTCTATTAAACCCACCGCTGCAAAAAACAACGGACCCTCCACGCGACTGATCCGACGCTCGCCTGAATCAGCAACCGTACGCAGCCGAACCGCCTGGGACATGCGACGCAAGAAATGCAAAATCGCTAACACAATCCCCGCATTGACCGCCACGACTAGGTCCACAAACACCGTCAACAAGAACACCACAACCAATATGACACGGTCGGCTGTTGGGGCCTGGGTCAAAATTTTTCTCACCTGCCGCGGCTCACTCATGTTCCAAGCCACCACAAACAAAATCGCTGACAAACTCGCCAACGGAATATCAGTCGCCAGTGGTGCGGCCAACACCAAAACGGCCACTAACGTAAACACATGAATTACACCAGACAGCGGGCTGCTGCCTCCATTGCGAATATTGGTGGCCGTGCGTGCGATTGCGCCCGTGGCGGCAAATCCCCCAAAAAACGGCGCCACAATATTGGCCAAGCCCTGTCCAACCAATTCTTGGTTTGCGCTGTGTTTGGTGCCGGTCATGCGATCCGCCACTACAGCAGACAAGAGCGACTCAATGGCGCCTAACATCGCAATCGCAAAGGCTGGGCCAATCAACAAAAGCATTTGCGACATAGAGACATCAGGCATCACGAAAACAGGCAGGCCTTGCGGGATGCCACCAAACGCCGATCCAATCGTCGCCACCCCATCGAAGCTGAACAACGCCTGAGAGCCGGTTGCCAACACCAGCACAAGCAGGGTCGCCGGCAAGCGTTTGAGTGCTGACACCCGTGGCGCTGCCAACAAAACCAACAAACTCAGCGCACCGATCACGACAGTCGGCCAGTGCGTCTGTGGTAGTTGCTCAAGCACAGCCCACAACTTCTCATGAAACGGACCACCAACCGATGCCTTCACACCTAAAAAATAAGACCACTGACCAGTAAAGATGATCACACCGATACCAGCCGTAAAACCAATAATTACCGGCGCTGGAATAAAACGCACCACACCGCCCAAACGCAGCAAACCCATCAACAAAAGCATCACACCAGCCATCAAGGTCGCCACCTGCAAACCTGCGATTCCGTAGCTTGCCGTAATACCTGCCAGCACAGCGATGAACGCGCCGGTTGGACCTGCAATCTGGAGCCGACTGCCACCAAACAGCGAAACAATCAATCCAGCGACGATGGCGGTATAAATACCTTGCTCAGGTCGTGCGCCAGAGGCGATCGCAAAGGCCATCGATAGCGGCAACGCCACCACGCCCACCACAACGCCCGCCACGAGGTTATTTAACCAGTGACCTGCTTTAAATAGGCCAGCCCGTTTGGCCTCAAGTAGTGCAATCATGGCCTGCCTTTGTTGTTTTGGTTGTGCACAGTGTCATAATCATGCCACTATCGGCTCAACACAACAAACAGCCTCGACTCAAACGTGGCGTAAATAGCGTATAACGCTAGCCAAGGCAACTCACGCCGCTATTGGGTCATGCTGTCCTGTGGTTACCCTTTAAGGAGTGTTACGCGCCATGTCAATCACCGCTTTAAGTGCCGTTCAATTGCGCCAAGAAATCGGTCGCAAACAACTCTCACCCGTGGAAATCTTGGACGCTTACATCGATCAGATGCAAGCCATCAATCCTGGCGTAAATGCACTTTGCGCGACTGATTTTGAGCGGGCAAGCGCAACGGCCAAAGCCGCTGAAGCGGCGGTGATGCGCGGCGATGCACTCGGTCCCTTACATGGCTTACCTATCGGTGTGAAGGACTTAACCGAGACCGAGGGTTTACTCACCACTTTCGGTAACACAGGCTTTACCCATCATGTACCCACTGCCGACAACACACTGGTCGCGCGGCTAAAGGCAGCAGGCGCTATCGTCGCGACCAAAACCAACACCCCCGACATGGGTGCCGGCGCCAATACCCGCAACATGGTTTGGGGTGCCACTGGCAATCCCTTTAACCCCAACTTGAACGCCGGTGGCTCATCAGGGGGCTCGGCAGTGGCATTGGCAACCGATATGTTGCCACTGTGCACCGGATCGGATGTCGGCGGCTCCTTGCGAATCCCGGCCGCCATGTGTGGGGTCGTGGGCATTCGCCCGTCGCCCGGCATGATCCCGCAAAACGCCCGCAAACTCGGCTGGAATGTACTCAACGTGGTTGGTCCGATGGCAAGAAATGTGGCTGACACAGCACTGATGTATGCCTCTTGCATGGGTTCTGAGACCATGGATCCTTTGGCATTTCCCGCTCAGACAACTAGCGTATGGCCACTGGCCGAGATTGACCTGTCTGAACTACGCATCGGTTACACCGATGACTTTGGATGCTGTCTTGTCGACCCTATGATCCGACGTGTCTTTGCGCAACGCGTCAAAGCCATCGGTGCACACGTGAAGTCCTGCGAACCCGTTTCATTGAATCTAGGCGATGCCGACCGCGCCTTTGACATCATGCGTGCCGAAGGTTTCTTAGCTCAGATGGGTGAGCAATATGCCAAGGACCCTAGCGCCTTGAGTCCTAACGTACGCGCCAACATGGAGATCGCGCAGCAACTCACTCTAGCCGACCGTGCTTGGGCTCATCTCGAGCAAACCAAACTGATGCAAAGCGTGGCGCAACAGTTTGAGAATTACGATTTGATACTGAGTCCAGTGACACCAGTCACCCCTTTCCCATGGCAAACGCTATACGCTGACGCCATTGATGGTCAAGCAACGCGCAACTACTACCATTGGTTAGCGCTCACCTACGTCATCACTCTTAGCACACACCCCGCTCTGTCCTTGCCATCCGGTTTGGATGAGGCCGGTATGCCATTTGGTTTGCAGCTAGTCGGACAGCTCTATCAAGATGGTCGTTTATTGGCGATGGCGCAGGCTTTGGAGCAAGTCCTTGCCAGTGATCCGGCACTGTCTCGACCACGGCCGGACGTTAGTGGGCTGAGCAAAGACAATGCTGACCTGAAGTCAATCGTGACGCATCCACCGATGGCATGACGAACGAAGACAATGCGTGAAGAAAAAACCTGCACATAAATAAAGTTATACTTTTGATAATCATTGTTAGTCACATCTCATTTCACTTATGCTTTGCAATCATTACAGCCGCTGCCGTACATCCCTTGATTTACACCACTTGCACTATGACGACCCCATGTCCTGTTGATTAATGTCGATCACAAAACCGCAATAGATCGGCATTATTGTTTAGTCTTCTCTAACAGGAACATCATGGCGTTATTTGTCAATATAAAAAAACCTATCAAATTAGCCTCTACTGCATTGGCTATATCTTTGGCGTTTGTTGCCCCAGCGCAAGCCTACTTCCCTCTAATCACCGACGATACCGGTACACAGGGTTCAGGCGGCAATCAAATAGAAATCGACTATCTCTTTAACAAATCCCACAACGCGGTATTCGACGACGCAGGTCGCTATGTCAAAGACACGCAAGGCACATCAAACGCCTTTCCTTTGAGCTATACATACGGCGTGAGTGAAAACATTGATGTTTTTTTGGGGATGTCGCGTCAAACGAGTCCCATCAGTGGCTGGCAAAGTTCGGCGGTGGGCTTGAAGTGGGTTTTTGCGGGAGATCAAACCAAGGGTTGGAGTGCCGCCATCAAACCGACATTGACGCTGCCGGTCTCCAAAACCATGCAGGACAATGGGCTTGGTCCCGCTAAAACCAACGTCTCAGTTGCGCTGATCAGCTCTTACCTGGCGGATACTCACGAATGGCACTTCAATATTGGCTATGGCAGCAATCGACTAAGCGACACGGACAACACAGAATCCGAACGTACTAATCTGTGGGCCGCTTCGTTGGCGCCAGTTCTCGTGCTTGACCCGCAGTGGA
>JAWOGG010000014.1:0-17301 GCA_046497085.1 Orrella sp. | reverse complement strand
GAGGGTTCCCGCTATATCTGCCGCTTCTATCCTTACCAAAACAGCGCGCGACGCGTCCATTCAAACGCTGCATGAGGCTTATCCAGACTACGGGTTTGCGCAGCACAAGGGGTATGGCACTGCGCAGCACTTGGATCGTCTGAAGGCGCTGGGACCGTGCCCAGCTCATCGCCGCAGCTTTGCCCCCGTTCGCGCAAGCTTTGGTGAATCCAAATCGTGAAAGAGATTCAGTCAAGGTCCAATCCGCTGTTTCGCGAACTGCAGCAGCAGTTTCGCGATGCGGGTAAGCCTAATCATCAGATCTGGCTCGAAGGTCCGCACTTGTGTGAAATGTGGCTTCATCATCTTGGCTCGCCCGATTGGTTGGTGTTTGCTGAGTCGAGCGCAGATCATGCGGAGATCTTACTGTTACGTCAACACGTTCAAGCGTCTCGTCAGATTTGCCTAAGTGACTCATTGTTTAAAACGATTTGTTCAGTGCCATCTCATCAAGGGGTATTGATGGTGGCGACCCCACAGGCGTTGGACTCACCGGTTGATCTGAACCGTGCCACCGTCTTGCTCGACCGTATTCAAGACCCCGGCAACGTCGGTACTATCTTACGCACCTGTGCGGCCGCAGGTGTCACGCAAGTGGTTTGCTCTTTAGGCACAGCGGGCTGTTGGACGCCAAAGGTTTTACGCAGCGCCCAAGGGGCACATTTTGTGTTGCGAATTGAAGAAGCAGTCGATCTAGCCTCTCGCTTACAAATGGCACGTCAAAATGACTCACGACTGCCAATCTTAGCCACGGCTTTAGAGGGCGCCCAATCGCTTTACGATGAAGGCCTACCCAAAGAGGCCGTTTGGTTGTTCGGGCATGAAGGGCAGGGGGTTGCGCCTGAGCTTCTGGCGTTGGCCGATCAGCGATTGCGCATCGAGCACGCCCAATCGGCTATCGAATCACTTAATGTCGCCAGCGCGGTTGCTGTCTGCTTGTTTGAGCAATGGCGCCAACACCGTTAGCTCAATAGCCAGTGTGCTGATCGAGTTTGATCTCCTGCAAAATCGTGGTGGAAATCTCTTCGATAGATTTGGTTGTGGTGGACAACGAGGGAATAGATTCCATACGCATGAGTCGTTCAGCTTCGGCGACTTCGTGTCGGCACTGGACCAAGCTGGCATACTCGCTACTTGGGCGACGTTCGTTACGAACCTCAGATAAGCGCTCTGGTTGAATGGTTAGGCCAAACAACTTGTCTCTGAACGGGTGTAATGTCTGGGGAAGGGCGCCGCGCTCAAAATCCTCTGGAATCAATGGAAAATTAGCCGCTTTAACCCCATATTGCATGGCCAGGTAAAGGCTTGTAGGGGTCTTGCCGCATCGTGAGACACCCACAAGAATCACGTCCGCTTGGCCCAAACCTTTGACAAATTGACCATCATCGTGCGAAAGACTGTAATTGATCGCATCAATGCGATTACGGTATTGCTGAGAACTACCGCCTTTGTGTGATTTGCCCACTGAGTGACTCGATGGCACGCCGAGGTTTTGCTCGAGCGGTTCCACAAACCCCGCAAACAAATCTAAGAATAGGGCGTTGGCTGTTTTAACCCTTGCCGATAGCACCGAGTCGACCAACGTTGTAAACGCAATGGGTTGGCCTTCACCTGAGTCAGCGACGTGATTGATGCGTTGGATGACCGCATCGGCTTTCTCCAATGTATCGACAAATGGCACACGGACTTGTTTGAATTGAACACTTTCAAATTGTGAGAGCACCGAGTGGCTGAAGGTTTCGGCCGTGATGCCGGTTCCATCAGAGACGATGAAGACCGTGCGTTGAATCACTGGATTGCTGTCTTGCGGCTTGTTGCTCAAATCATTCATCAGAAAAACAGTCCAAAAGAGGGTTGTGTCGGTTGTACAATGCAGTGCACCATCGGTTGGCAGTTACAAGCTGCCGGCATCTGGAGGTTGGAGCCTGTCGCGGATTTGTTAAAGCCTTGCTTTAAGTCTTTTATTAAAGTCCCAAGAGGCCAGTTTGGTCAGTGTATCGCTGGTTTGAGCCCATTTGTGGCACAAAGCACGCGAATCCTGACCAAACTCGCTTTCTATCATTGTAAAAGGGTGGCTTCATGTCATATGTCTTACCGTTTGATCAACTCCGTATGACGGATGTTGATACTGTTGGGGGTAAAAACGCCTCGCTAGGTGAAATGATTAGTCAGTTAGCAGACGCGGGCGTCAGAGTGCCGGGAGGTTTTGCGACCACGGCACAGGCATTTCGTGATTTTTTAGCGCAAACGGGTCTAGACAGCAAAATCGCTGAGCGCCTGTCGACGTTAGATGCTGACGATGTGCGAGCTTTGGCCGAAGCCGGTAAAGATATTAGACAGTGGATTGAAGAAACCCCCCTGCCTGCTCAACTCGATAAAGAAATCAGAACGGCTTTCGCCGAACTCGATAAGGATGGCAAAGGCACCTTTGCTGTACGATCGTCAGCCACCGCCGAAGACCTGCCTGATGCCTCATTTGCTGGCCAGCAAGAGACGTTTCTTAACGTTGAAGGCATAGATGATGTGATCGACAAAATTCGTCTTGTGTTCGCATCGCTTTATAACGACCGTGCCATTTCTTACCGAGTTCACAAAGGTTATGCACACGCTGAAGTGGCGCTGTCTGCGGGTATTCAGCGCATGGTGCGTTCAGATTGTGGCAGCGCTGGCGTGATGTTCACAATTGATACCGAATCGGGCTTCTCAGACGTCGTGTTCATCACTTCATCTTATGGCTTGGGTGAAACGGTTGTGCAGGGTGCGGTGAACCCGGATGAGTTCTATGTGTTCAAACCCACTTTGGCTGCCGGTCACTATCCCATTGTCAGCCGACGTATTGGCTCAAAACTGCTAAAAATGGAGTTCGATACTGAACGTGCTAGCGGACATGCGGTTCGCACAGTCGATGTGCCAGCCAGTGAGCGTAACCGCTACTCTTTAAGCGATGCAGACGTGATTGAGCTCGCACGCTACGCGGTCATTATTGAAAAGCACTACCAACGGCCCATGGATATTGAGTGGGGTCGTGATGGCATAGATGGCAAAATCTACATTCTGCAAGCCCGTCCTGAAACCGTGAAGTCGCAACAAGGTCAGCACGATGTGCAACTGCGCTATCGTTTAAAAGCCACCGGCGACATTCTCGTTACCGGTCGCGCAATCGGACAAAAAATCGGTGCTGGCCCCGTGCGGGTAGTGGGTGACATCTCTGAAATGGACAAAGTCCAAGCGGGCGATGTGTTGGTAACTGACATGACAGATCCCAATTGGGAACCGGTCATGAAGCGCGCTTCAGCCATTGTGACTAATCGTGGAGGTCGAACTTGCCATGCCGCGATCATTGCGCGCGAATTGGGTATCCCTGCGGTGGTGGGATGTGCTGAAGCCACCGACTTGCTCAAAGAAGGGCAGCCCGTGACCGTCTCGTGTGCCGAAGGTGATGAAGGTCGCATCTACGATGGTTTGATTGAGACTGAGGTTGAAGAAATTCGACGTGGTGAGATGCCCGCTATCGATCTGAAGATCATGATGAACGTGGGTAACCCACAGCTCGCCTTCGATTTTGCGCAAATTCCTAACCACGGTGTGGGATTGGCACGTTTAGAGTTCATCATCAATAACAACATTGGCATACACCCTAAGGCAGTTCTGGATTATCCCAATGTGGATCATGATCTCAAGTTAGCGGTTGAGTCGGCTGCCCGTGGGTACGCGAGCCCCCGTTCATTTTTTGTTGAAAAGCTCGCTGAGGGCATGGCAACCATTGCGGCCGCCTTTTCCCCGAAGTCAGTCATCGTGCGCCTATCAGACTTCAAGTCCAACGAATATCGCAAACTCGTGGGTGGTGCACGCTACGAGCCAGAAGAAGAGAACCCCATGCTGGGGTTTCGTGGCGCGTCACGCTACCTATCTGGTGACTTTGCTGAGTGCTTCAGGATGGAATGTGAAGCCATTAAGAAAGTCCGCGACGAAATGGGTCTGACCAACATGGAGATCATGGTGCCGTTTGTTCGCACCGTACCGCAAGCCAAGCGAGTAATTGATTTGCTCGCTGAGCATGGTTTGAAACGTGGTCAGAACGGCCTTCGGATTGTGATGATGTGCGAAGTGCCTTCTAATGCGATTTTGGCAGACGAGTTCTTAGAGTATTTCGATGGGTTTTCTATTGGCTCAAATGACATGACTCAGCTGACCCTTGGACTAGATCGCGACTCAGGCATGGAACTGCTGGCAGCCGACTTTGATGAGCGTGACGAAGCCGTTAAATTCATGTTGAAACGAGCCATTCAGGCCTGCCAAAAAGCTGGTAAATATGTCGGCATCTGCGGACAAGGCCCGAGCGATCATGCCGACTTTGCGCAATGGCTAAAGGGTGAGGGCATCGAATCCATGTCCTTAAACCCCGACACCGTTGTGGAAACCTGGAAAAAACTAGCGGGTCATTAATCACTTTGGCGGCGCGTGTCGTGTTTCATGATTCTTTCACGCTCGCGCTGCCAATCTTTGTCTGCGGCCACATCACGTTTGTCGTGTTGTTTTTTGCCTCGTCCTAAGCCGATATCGAGCTTGATACGCCCGTTTTTGTAATGCAAGTTGATTGGGACGAGCGCAAACCCCCGTTGTTCGACCTTGCCAATCAGTTTGGAGATTTCTTCCGCTTTTAAAAGTAGCTTGCGCGTGCGAGTGGCGTTGGGTAGTTTGTGGGTTGAGGTTGAAGCAAGTGGACTGATGTGCATACCGAGTAGCCATAATTCCCCTTGAAGAATGACCACGTAACTCTCCTTCAATTGGGCACGTCCAGCCCGTATCCCCTTGACTTCCCAGCCTTCTAGCACCATGCCAGCTTCGAAGCGCTCGTCGATAAAGTAGTCGTGAAACGCTTTGCGGTTTTCTATGATGCTCATAAATACTTTCTATCTCGGTTGAACCGTTAAAATCTAACCATTCTAGCGATTTGTGTGATCTGATGCATTCAATTGAACGTTCCGTTTTAGTGCCCTACAGTGCGGCACAAATGTTTGACTTGGTGGCGGGGGTTGAGAAGTACCCCGAATTTATGCCCTGGTGTGGCGGCAGCGAAGTGGCTGAGCGCGATGAGAGCGGCATGAAAGCCTCGGTAACAATATCCTTGGCGGGTCTGCGCCAGACCTTCACCACGCAAAACAAACATACCTACCCCAGTCTAATTGAGCTGGAGTTGATAGATGGTCCATTTTCTGCTCTGCATGGTCGTTGGGAGTTTGTGGCGCTCTCTGAAGAAGCCTGTAAGGTCGTCTTTACTTTACGCTATGAGTTTTCCAGTCGCGCATTAGAGAAGTTAGTCGGTCCTGTCTTTAACCGTATCGCCAATAGTTTCATAGACTCTTTCTCTAAGCGTGCTGATGTCTGTTACGGCGCGAGCGCATGAGTGTGACTGTCTCAGTGGTTTATTGCCATGCACCCAACGAGGTCTGGGAGAAATCGCTTTGCGTATCGCCAACCACCACAGTTACTGAGGTATTGGCTAGCAGTGGTTTGCTACAAGCCTATCCGGCACTGCAAGAAAACACCACTTCTATTGGCATTTTTGGTCAAGCGTGCTTGCCGCAACGTCAGGTCAAAGCGGGGGATCGTATTGAGGTGTACCGTCCACTGATTGTTGATCCTATGCAATCAAGACGGCGGCGCGCTGCGCTACGTTTGGCACAAGCACAAAAAGAAAAGGCCGCCAAGAAAGCCCACGCCAAACAACGGACCCAATCCGACTAAAATTAGATCAACCCGTTCGACCAACCCATCCGACCAACTCATTGCCACGGAAACTCCCCTCATGGATGACAGCGTTTTATTTGAAACTCAGCCCTGCCAAGGCGGCAAAGTCCTTGGCATCGCCACTTTAAATCGACCCAAGTCCTTGAATGGCTTGTCCTTAGAAATGACTCGTTTGCTGTATCAACAGCTTGAGCACTGGGTTACTGACGACACCGTTGCAGCAGTGGTTCTTAAAGGCGCGGGTGAAAAGGCATTTTGTGCAGGCGGCGATTTGCACGGCTTGTATCATGCGATGCAAGCACACCAAGGGCAACCTGCGCAAGACAACACGTTGGTCTGTGAATTCTTTGCCGAGGAATACGCCTTGGACTATTCCATTCACACCTACCCAAAACCCATTGTCTGCTGGGGCGATGGAATTGTGATGGGTGGAGGCATGGGATTGATGGCCGGTGCTAGTCATCGCGTGGTTACTGAGGCGTCGCGACTCGCGATGCCAGAAATCAGTATTGGTTTGTTTCCGGATGTTGGTGGCTCCTGGCTCTTGGCCCGTGCACCAGGCCGCACAGGCGTCTTTTTAGGCCTGACTGGGGCTCAGTTGGGTGCCTCAGATGCGATTTTTGCGGGTATGGCCGATCATGCGGTCTGCCGTGATCAATGGGATGCGTTTTTAGCAGCAGCCCGCGAGCATCAATGGCAAAACCGTTACGACGACTTCCAGGCGATGACCGATGTGTTGCTGTCTTTAGAGTCGCCACAGCTCACACCGGGCCCTCTACGCGAACATTTCGATACCATTCAAGCTGCCTGCCAGGGCTACGAGTTAACCGAGATCGCCAAGCGAATCAGTGCCATGGTTGATCACGAAGACCCATGGCTTGCGCGTGCGGGTAAGACATTTGTTGCGGGTTGTCCCGCGACTGCTCGGCTGTCATGGCTTTTGTGGCGGTGTGCCAGACAGCTATCCTTGGCCCAAGTGTTTCAGGTGGAGTGGGGGGTTGCTATCGAATGCGCGGCTCAAGGCAACTTCCAAGAGGGTATTCGGGCCGTGTTAATAGACAAAGATCGGCAACCCAAATGGCAGCCGGCGACTTTAGAGGAAACGGCTGGATCCTGGAACGCGCCTTATTTCGCGATTTCACCCGACGATCCCAATCATCCCCTCAAGGATTTGGGCGCCTAGCCTCTTAGGGCGGTGCTCTCAGGACGTTACGACGGAATAAGGCAAGGCCTGTTGTTCTAGGATGGGTCCATCAACAGCACCCACATGCAATGTCGCCGCTGGTTCAGCTTGCGTTAACTTTAATGGCGCCTCAAACAAAAGCCAGATGCGGGTTGCATCGCGCGCGGTGCTGATGATTCGCCCGCATGGGTTAGGGCCGTCGGCAGGACAAAAAATATCTTCGCCAGGTTTGATAGCCACGTTGCCCGAATCATCAGTACTTATGTGCCCGAGCTGCATGCGTCGCTTAACCGTGCCACGGTAGTGCGCACGGGCCACCACCTCTTGCCCTGGGTAGCAGCCTTTGGTGAAACTTACGCCTTGGATCAAATCTAGGTTAACGGTCTGTGGGATCAACAAGTCTTGCGTATCGGCTTCGATCCAAGGTAGGCCAGCTTGTAAGTCCATCACAGACCAATCGTCGGCGTTATCAACCACAGTCAAGTCTTGGCCTAAGCGGTTAGTCAGAGTCTCGGATTGATTCGTATCGGCTAGCCACCAGAATCGCAGGATGTTGTTATCAGCACTTGGGGCGGATACCCAAACACCATCATCAGCAATCACTGTCGCCCAAACAGCATGTGGCAATGGGTGCCCCAAGGCTGTTTCTGCTTGATTGAGAGTGTCTGCTGCAATCACAATACCTGAGGCAGTCAAAGACACTGGTTCCAAGGTGACCTTGCTCCGTAAAACAAACATACGCAACCGCTTTAAAAACGCCGGCAACACATCGGCTTTAGCCATGCCTAAAAAATGGTTTTCTGTCGCGGTTGGGGCCAGCACCATATCGGCTAGTAATTTGCCTTTAGCCGTGCAGAAGCCTGCCAAGACAGACGTGGGAGTTGGGTTTGCATTGTCTGCCTTAAGGTGATCGACGTCTTGTGTCAGCTGCGACTGTAAAAAAGGCAGCGCATCAGCGCCAGTCACTGAAAAAATGGCCAGGTCAAGCCCAACATATTGAGTCATTAATGCGTTGGAACCGTACATGCTATTTCTCCCGTTCAGCCAAAAAAGCTGATTTATGCTTTTAATTATTCAAATGATAGCAATAGCCAGATATTCCCATACGAGTGACTATCCGGATGAGGCGGGAATTTAGATCGTACAAAGAGATCTATTGCTTGGTTAAAACGCGACGCGATTACCTGGATCTATTACACTGCTAGACCATGAGATGGATGCTGAGTACTTTTCTGTGGCTGGTCTTGATTGTCGTGCTTGCGCTAGCAGGCGCGGGTGTGTTCGCCTATTATTGGGTCCACAAGCCATTGTCGTTACCCAAACCAACGGTTGATCTGCGTGTACCTGCTGGTTCAAGTCCAAGCCAGATTGCTCGAACCTTGGTCGAAGAAGGGGTGGCGATGCCACCACAAGCCTTTGTTTGGTTAGTTAGACTGACAGAGAAAGATCGCGACATAAAAGCGGGTGGTTACCAAATACAGGCCGGTGATAGCCTTTGGGATATCGTTCAACGTATGGCGAGCGGTGACGTCAGTCATCGACGAGTTGGCTTTATCGAAGGCTGGACAGTCAATCAAATCATAGAGACAGTGGCCAAACACCCTGATATCGAGCAGACAATTGACAGCAACACTCTGGCTGATCAAGAAGCGCTGGCCGCTCATCTGGGTATCGAATACCCGCATGTAGAAGGATTGCTGTTCCCAGACACTTATGTGTTTGCCGTGGGCACCCCCGATCACGAGATATTGAAGCGTGCTATTGACACACAAGCCGATGTGCTGGAGCAAGCGTGGGCTAACCGTTCCAAAGACCTGCCGCTTAAAACCCCTTACGAGGCCTTGATTTTGGCGTCTATTATTGAGAAAGAAACTGGCAAGTCTGATGAGCGAGCGAGAATTGCCGGTGTTTTTATCAATCGTCTGCGCGTGGGTATGCCGCTACAAACCGATCCGACCGTGATTTACGGCATGGGCGATCGCTACCAAGGTCGCATTCGCAAGGCTGACCTGCAGCGTGATACCCCATGGAATACTTATACGCGTCCTGGTTTGCCACCCACGCCAATCGCGAGCGTGAGCCGGGCATCGCTTGAGGCCGCTTTAAACCCTGAAGCACATGGGTATTTCTATTTTGTGGCCAAAGGAGATGGCTCTAGCGCCTTCGCAAAAAATTTGGCTGGGCACAACCGCAATGTTCGTAAATACATTTTGAAATGACCATGACGCCATCCTCAACGACCAAGGGATTGTTTCTGACTTTTGAGGGAGTCGACGGGGCAGGCAAGAGCACCCACGTTCAGTGGGTGAGCGATTTCTTGACCGCGAATGGGGTGACTGTGTGTCGTACCCGCGAGCCTGGAGGCACACCCTTAGGTGAAAAGTTACGCGAGTTGCTATTGACCGAACCCATGAATCTAGAAACCGAAACGCTTCTCATGTTTGCGGCACGTAACGAACACCTCCGTACGGTGATAGAGCCCGCATTAAACGCCGGCAATTGGGTGGTTTGTGATCGCTTCACCGACGCAACCTTCGCCTATCAAGGCGGTGGCCGTGCAATGGGCATGGATCGAGTCGCAGCTCTCGCCCAATGGGTTCACCCTGAGTTCGGTCCCGATCGCACCTGGCTGTTTGACGTGCCATTGGCAGTGGCCAAGCAACGCTTGGCTGACAGTCGTTCGCCAGACCGATTTGAGCGAGAGCAGAGCGATTTCTTTGAGCGTACAAGAGCGGCGTACATGGCTCTTGTCGCTGAAGACGAAGCACGATTTGAAGTCGTTGATGGCACGCAATCTATCGAGACGATCCGTGTTGGCTTGCGTGACGACCTCAGCAAACTCATGGCTCAGTGGCGGCAAGCCGCCGCTCAGACTTAATGAACGGGATCTTTTTGCCTTGGCAGGAGACGGTGGCAAAGCAGTGGCTCAGTCACCAAAGTGCCATGCCGCACGCGCTTCTCATTCATGGTCTAAGCGGTATCGGCAAACGTCAATTTGCCCTTTCCATGGCGCAGGCTCTCTTGTGCGAACAACGCCCAGCAAATAGCCCAGAGTTCGCCTGCGGAGAATGTGACGCTTGTCATTGGATCAGCCGCGGCAACCACCCCGATTTGATGCGCGTACGCCCCGCTGCACTTGCTGCGCGTGAAGGCAGCGCTGTTGCCGAAGAAGAGACCAGTGACAGCGAAGCCAGTGGTCCCGCCAAAAAAAAACTTTCTGAGGAGTTGCGGGTTGACCAGATTCGCGCGCTAGAGCCTTGGTATCACCGTGCGACACATCGCGCAGGCCTGAGGGTGGTTGTGCTTTATCCTGCGCAGACCATGAATACAGTGAGCGCTAACGCACTGCTCAAGGCTCTCGAGGAACCGCCGCCCGAGACGGTGTTTTTTTTAGTGACTGATGCCTTAGACCGCCTTTTGCCAACGGTGTTATCGCGTTGCCAGAAGCTCGCCGCACCTGTACCAAGCCAATCTCAAAGCCTTGCTTGGCTAACCGGACAGTCCTTAACTAATCCCGAGCAATGGCTAGCGGCTGCTGGCGGTGCACCGCTGCGTGCACTAGAGATGTCGCAACAACACGCAGAGCCATGCCCGGCATGGGCTGTTGAGTTGATGAATCTGGTCATCCAGCCCCATGCCCCCTCTGTTGGCAAGCTTGCTGATGAACTTTCAAAGCAGCCCGCGTTAGAATGGTTAAGCGTTTTGCAGCGACTTTGCATCGATCTCAGTCTGGCGGGCGCCGGACTTTCGGTTCGCTACTATCCTCAATTGGCTGTGAAATTACAGCAACGCGCTCAACAAGGGCCTTTAGGGCATTGGTCAACACTTACCAGTTGGGTTGGGCAGCAAATGCCTCTTGCGACTCACCCCTTGAACGCCAAATTATTCGCCCATTCGTGTTTACAACGTTTTTGTGACAAACCTTTATGACCGTTTTGATTGACTCCCATTGCCACGTTAATTTTCCTGATCTGGCGCCTCATTACCCCGAAATCGCCCAAAAAATGGCTGATAACCAAGTCAAGGGGGCCTTGTGTGTCAGCGTGAACTTGCGCGATTGGGACAGCATGATGGAATTGGTGCGAAATCAACCCACGCTCTGGGGTTCGGTAGGCGTTCACCCTGACTACGAAGACGAAATTGAACCCACCCAAGAAGATTTGGTGTCCCGTAGCCTTGACCCTAAGGTGGTCGCCATTGGCGAGACCGGCTTGGATTACTTCCGCCTAGAGGGTGACCTTTCATGGCAGCGCGATCGCTTTAGGGTTCACATTCGGGCCGCACGCCAAACGGGGCTGCCACTCATTATCCACACTAGACAGGCACGCGAAGACACCATCCGAATATTAGAAGAAGAGCAGGGGCAGGACGTGGGTGGTGTGATGCACTGCTTCACTGAAAGCTGGGAGATGGCTCAAGCCAGTATGGCTCTCGGTTTTTATATCTCGTTCTCTGGAATTGTGACCTTTAAAAATGCCCGAGAGCTGCAAGAAACCGCCACCAAGGTGCCGTTAGATCGTTTGTTAATTGAGACGGACTCGCCCTATCTCGCACCGGTACCTCACCGTGGTAAGCGCAACGATCCCTCGCTGGTGCTTCATGTCGCTGAAAAAATCGCTGAATTGCGTGGCATATCGGTTGATGAGGTGGCACAAGCCTCAACAGACAATTTCTATCGACTTTTCAATAAGATAAGTCATAACACTGAAGTGGAGTCTTAAATGCCTGTTTCGTTAGAAAAGTCTTTAGAAAAAAGCTATAAACCATTGTTAATAAATAATAAAGTAGTCATTAATGTATTTTTATTTCTGACTCTATTCTTCAGTGCTTGGGCGCACGCTCAAAAGGTCGATGATCTGTGGATTTATGTACAAAACGACCGAGCCGATCAGGTCAGTGCGCTACTGAAGCAAGGTCTAGACCCCAACACCACCACCGACATCGGCAATCCCATGCTGATGCAAGCGGTGCGTGACAACAGTTGGGCAGTGTTTGACGTGGTGATGAAGAATCCTAAAACCAATCTAAAGATCATGAATGGCTATCAAGAAACGCCGTTGATGTATGTCAGCCTAGTGGGTGATTTATCACGTGTGAAAGCATTGGTTGCACGCGGAGCAGAAATCAATCATTTGGGTTGGACGCCGCTTCACTACGCGGCATCAAAAGGTCAGACATCAGTGGTGGAGTATCTTCTAAGCCAAGGCGCCATGCCTAATGCACCGTCTCCCAATGGCTCAAGCCCAATCATGATGGCTGCTCGTTCCGGCTCTCCCGATACGGTACAGGTGCTTCTAGATGCTGGGGCTGATCCGGTTGCCATTGACATGAATGGCGATAACGCGGCCAACGTGGCCCGTGACAATGGCCACAGCGACTTGGCAGATAGCCTGCAAGAGATTATCGACAAACGCCAAGCCAAGTGAAGCCCAAGTCAACTTTACTTGGCTATGAGAGGCGCAACGGCCAATGCCATAACATCCGGTTTAAAAATGTCCTCAAGCATCGCATAGGGTAGGGTGATTGCGGGTTCACCGAAAGAGCCTGGCCCAATCGAGTAACGCGGGTAACTAACTAAAAGTCCATCGGGCATCAAAGCCATGTTTTTAGAGGGCACTAAGGGCCATTGTTCCTTAAAAACCGCTACGTCATCAATCGCCCCCGTATTAGCCTGATCAAGAAGCCATGCCTCATGGGCCTGGCTTAAAGCCTTGACATAGGCGGTCATGGCACCGGGTAGTAGAGCCGTTTCTAGCGATATCACTTGATCCTGGCGCGGCAGCCAATTGATCAGAAACTGTGACGATTCACCATGAGCGCCGCCCTCAAATCGATATTGCGTCAGGGAGAGCACCACCAGTTCAGGTGTTTGGCGTAAGACTGAGGTCTCTAAATTCAGTTGCTCGCCTGGCTTAGCTGTCTCCCGAAAATACTCAGCCAACTGAGCCATGTCTTGGTAAGGCGCCTTCTCGGTGGTGCTAGACCACGCCATACTCACCAGAGCTTGCTCGACGAATTGATTAAAACGAGGGTTAGCCTCAAACCGTAGGATTTGAATGTCGAGCTCGGCGCATCGGTCTCTTTCGCAACGATCAACGTAGACCACGCGAGATGCGGCCTCGTAGGCAAGCAGCGTCGGTTCGTCCGGCGAAAGTTGTGTCTGAGCCTGAGCGTTAGCCAATAGGCCAACGCTTGCCAAGACGGCTAACCCATTATTCCAGCGGAGGTAGTTTGGGCGCATTGGGGTTTAACTCCTCACTGAGTTGATAGGCGCGCTCGGTAGCGGGCCGCTGATGGATGGCCTTGTACCATTGCAAAAGATGGGGGAAGTCAGCCAAGTTTTGTTGTTGTCTAGGATGCGCGGCAATCCATGGGAAACAGGCCATATCGGCTATCGAATAGTCCCCCACGATAAATTCACGGTCGGCTAGGCGTTTGTTTAAAACCCCATACAAACGGGCTGTTTCATTCACATAACGGGTGATGGCGTAAGGGATTTTCTCTGGAGCGAACTGACCGAAGTGGTGGTTTTGACCAGCCATAGGACCCAAGCCACCCATCTGCCAGAACAGCCACTCCATGGTCTGTAACCGCACCCGAAAATCGGTGGATAAAAACTGACCGGTTTTCTCTGCCAGATATTGCAAGATGGCGCCAGACTCAAACACCGACAGGGGAGCGCCGCCGTCAGAGGGCTGATGGTCAACAATGGCTGGAATCCGGTTGTTGGGCGAAATGGCCAGGAAATCAGGTGCAAATTGCTCTTTATTGGCGATATTGATGGTTTTAACCGTGTAGGGAAGGGCCGTTTCTTCTAAGAACAAGGTGATTTTGTGGCCATTCGGTGTGGTCCAGTAGTAGAGATCAATCATGCGATTTTCCTTGGAACTTATGCTGACACATTGGTTTTTGTTTTTTGATTAGAGCAATGCTTCGATATCGGCACGCAATGCTTGCGGCGTGACATTGGGTGCATATCGTTTGACGACATTACCATGACGATCCACTAAAAACTTAGTGAAATTCCATTTGACCGCTTCGCTCCCTAATAAGCCGGGCTGACTAGACTTCAGCCAACCGTAAAGGTCGATGGCCTCGCGCCCGTTCACCTCTACTTTGGCAAACATTGGGAAAGTCACACCGTAGTTTGTTTGACAAAACGATTCAATAGTTGCCTCATCACCGGGCTCTTGCGATCCAAATTGATTGCAGGGGAACCCAAGTACGGCAAATCCCTGGTCGGCCAGTTCGGTGTACAAGGCCTGTAGGCCTGAGTATTGACTCGTGAAACCGCAACGGGAGGCAACATTAACGATCAGCAACACTTTACCGAGATAAGGCTCGAGTGATTGTGTGTTGCCGTGTATGTCAGTGACAGCAAAGTCAGAAATGAGTGGCATGATTGAATCCTTAAAAAGAACGGCTACTGCGTCAACCGTTTGAAGGCTTCGATTGCCCGCACACGACTTGATTTAAGGTCAACAATCGCTGCGGGGTAACCTAGTGACTGACGTTGCACAGTGCTTGGGTCATGAATACTTTTGTTGTCTAGCCCGCTTAACGCAGGTAACCAGTGGCGAATGAAAGTTCCTTCGGCATCAAACTTTTGCGATTGGCTAATGGGATTAAAGACTCGGAAGTAGGGGGCTGAATCGGCCCCCGTCGAGGCGCTCCACTGCCAACCACCGTTATTGGCTGCCAGTTCACCATCGATGAGATGGCGCATAAAGAATGCTTCGCCATGCCGCCAGTCGATCAGGAGGTTTTTGGTTAGAAACATAGCAACCACCATCCTCAGACGGTTGTGCATCCAGCCCGTCTCTAGAAGTTGGCGCATCGCCGCATCAACCAGAGGGATGCCTGTGCGACCCTCACACCAGGCCTCAAAATCTTCAGGCGCATCGCGCCATTGAACCGCTGAGGTCTCTGCTCGTAAAGGCTGGTGCATTGACAGCTTAGGAAAGCCATTGAGTAAGTGCCAATAAAATTCACGCCAAATCAACTCATTGATCCAACTACGAATGCCTTCTTGACCCGTTTCTAACTCACCTTGATTCAAAGCCAAAGCGGCATTCAAACACTCAGCTGGCGACAACAGACCGGAAGTCAGATAAGGGGATAGTTTGCTCGTGCCAGGATCGGCAGGAAAATTTCGTGCCGTTTCATAGTCATGAATGTTTTTTTTGAGAAAGTCTGACAGTCGCTGTTCGATGCTTGCGCGGTCAACTGGCCAAAGCTGCGCCAAGCTAGGTAACGCCTCTGGCCACACGGCATCGATAGGATCAGGCGTCCAGTTAGCGGGCAAGGGCTGCGGCTTAGGAATGGGCGTTAGAGACAATGGCTCGGCTCTCAGACGCGCACGACAAGCGCGGGCAAATGGGGAGAACACCCGGTAAACACCACCCGAGCCGGTTTTTAAAGAACCAGGTTCGAGCAGGGTTTGGCCGTTGTGGGCAATCATGGCTATACCCGCTGATTTCAGCAAGGTATAGCAAGCCCGATCTCGACGTCGCTCGTGAACACCTTGTTCTCGATTGCAATGGATTTCGGTGATGTTGTGTTGTTGACAAAAAGCCAACAAGGCATCAGGCAAGTCAATCCACTGCTCGACTCGTAACAGTTTTAAAGCGACACCACGATCGGCGAGCGCCGGTTGTAAATTTATTAAGGCGCGACGCCAAAGATCAAGCTTAACGGGCGCCTCTTGGTGCTCTTCCCATTGTGTGGGTGAGACAACGAATAAGGCGAGGGCAGGCCCAGATTCGCAAGCAGCCGCTAAGGCGGGTTGATCATGAAGGCGCAAATCTCTTCGAAACCATACGCATGTCGTCATTGCTGTGCCGCCTGCCATTGGGTCACTGCAGCTAAGGTGCGCGTGACGTGATCCGATGGGCTTAGACTTTCGTAAACGTCGATGATGGCACCGTCAGGTGCGATTGCATAGGAAATACGGTCTGCAACGCCAGGCCAAATTTTTAAATCAGCGTCATAGTCCTGCATGATGGATTGATCTTGATCGGCAGCCACAGCAAACTTACCACCACACGGTCCAGTAGAGAATTTCTTTAGTGTCTCAATATCATCGGCGGAGACACCAATGACGGTGGTTTTTTGTGCCTTGAAATCATCGATGGCTTGGGCAAACATTTGCGCTTCAATGGTGCAGCCCGAGGTAAAGGCTTTTGGGTAAAAATAGACGACAACTGGACCTTGATCTAAGGCGGCTTGCAAATCAAAGGCAAACACTTCGCCGGCTAACGCTGCTTGTGCCTTAAAAGTGGGTGCGTTTTGTCCTGCACTGAGTTGTGCAAAGGCCAGCCCATGGCCGGCGAACCACAAAGCCAGTATTGCCATCCAAAAACTTAATTTGATTGGATTTGGCTCGACGGATACTCGGCACCGAGTTAAGAATGGAACGAATCGGTTCATAAGGCGCTCATTGGGTTATTGTTAGAGAGATGACTTAAGCCAGAGGAAAGAGTAGATGAAACCAGTATCAACGTCCAAAATTTCCCTATTTGTCCCTACGCTCTTACGCTACTGGATCGGTATTGTTCTTACCGTCAGTGTTTTTGGTGTGTCGGCACAAACGTCATCTGATACACCAGACACGACGCCAGTGCAGGCTGAAGCGAATAACCAAACGAATGATCAGGACGAAAAACCCATGACGCGTACCGAAATCTACGCGTTATTTGAGCGTGAAGCCAAGGCGGCCTATGCCATCGCTAAAAAAGGGTGCCAACCGCTATCAGGACAAGAGCAGCAGCGTTGTCTGGCGCAGGCGCGCCTGCAGTACGACGCAGACTTGCGTTACGCTAAAAAACGCGCTGATCAAGGTTATTAGATCTCGATATTTTTGACATGTTCGACCACTGGCGCCTGTGCGAAATGAGGCCCAGCTAGCGAGCGCCACTGCTGGAAACCATCAGACTCACGAAAGTCGACCATATGTGCCTCAACCGTCTCCCAGTCCACCATTAACTGATACTGCGAGGGTTCTTCAATACAGCGGACCAAACGGACGCCATGACAACCCTTGGCCGCTAAAAAATGCGGTTTTGCCAGTGCCACCTTCGCTTCAAATTCACCTTCTTCGCCTTCTTTTATGACGAGATGGGCGATTTCTGTCACCATGATGATTCCTTTAGTTTGAGTGATTGGTTTAAGTCAGAAGTCTGTGATTTGAAGTCTCATCATACGACACACGATGAGACTTATATGAGTCCTGAACGTGGATATCTTTAGCCTTGCTATCTCGGTCGGCTACAAAGTAAACGTTAGGATGCCGGCTCTTTTGTCTCCAAAGGTTGCTATCAATGAGTACT
>JAWOGG010000161.1:0-3980 GCA_046497085.1 Orrella sp. | reverse complement strand
GCCACAAGGACCGCGATGATGATCTAAAGAATGGGATTAAATCGACTGCTATCTTGTTCGGACGTTGGGATAAAGCCGCGGTTGGTGTATTGCAGTTATTGACGCTTGCGCTATTGATGCTCGCCGGGCAATGGCTAGACCTGGCGGCCGGTTACCAATGGAGCCTATTAGCGGCCTTTGCGCTATTTGTTTATCAACACTATCTTGCCCGTGAACGGGAACGCATGGCATGTTTTCAGGCTTTTTTAAACAATAACTATGTCGGTTTAGTGGTATTCATTGGTGTTTTGGCCGGTATTTACGGTTAATGTTGTCGGTGTGATAACAAAAGCGCTGGGTGGGTGAATCAACTTTTTCTCCCCAAGCAACTTTTTGCTCAGCTTGGCAACTTCTTGCTTGCGGTCGAGCAAGAAGTTGCCAAAGCAATCAGTAAGTGTCTGTAAAATAACAAAATAAAACTTGGCATGCTTTTCGCAATATGACCATTACCACAGTGAATAGGCTGTGCTTAATGATTAAATGTTTATAGAAGCGATTATGCCAACGCCATGTTATATCTCGATTGAAGGTGAAACCCAGGGACTGATTACTGCCGGTGCGTGTACCGCTGACTCTATTGGTGATTCTTTCGTCGAAGGTCATGAAGATGAAATGCTGGTTCAGCAGTTTGACCACAATGTAACCGTCCCCACCGACCCACAGTCAGGCCAGCCTTCTGGCCAACGTGTTCACAAGCCATTCAAATTCACTGTTGCGCTCAACAAAGCGGTGCCGCTGCTTTATAACGCGCTGTCTTCAGGTGAGAAAATGTCTACCGTCGAGCTGAAGTGGTACCGCACTTCGATTGAGGGCAAACAAGAAAACTTCTTTACCACTAAGCTAGAAAGCGCCTCTATCGTAGACATCCATTGCGAAATGCCACACTGCCAAGACCCTGCCAAGTCTGATTTCACCCAGAACCTTACGGTCTCTATGTCATACCGTAAAGTTATCTGGGAGCACGTTAACGCGGGCACATCTGGCTCAGACGACTGGCGCAAGCCTATCGAAGCCTAACCCTCGCCTTAATGAGGAAACCGCAGCCTGCCTATTGGGCGGGCTGCACCGCGTTCAGCCATGTGCGCATTGAGAGTATCGACTTGTTTCGACAGAAAGGAAGGTAAGTGATGGCAACACTTCATTATACATTCAGTATTAAAGGCCTAGCGGATGAATGCTTTGTCGTGAGAGGGTTTGAGGGCCAAGAAGTCCTTTCGGATGATAACCGCGTTGATGGAGGATGCCACGGCTTTCGCTACGATATTGAGCTGGCAAGCCGACATACCGACCTAAAACCGGAGCAAGTCATTGATGCAACGGCAGTACTTACCCTATACCGCAATGGTGAGGTGGCGCAGCGCTGTCATGGTGTAGTCAAGCGCTTCACTCAAGGCGATATTGGTCACCACCATACCTTTTACTCGCTCACCTTGGTCCCAGCCCTCGAGCGACTTGCACTTCGTCATAACAGCCGTATTTTTCAGCATAAGACGGTACAAGACATTATTGCTGAGCTGCTGCTGGAAATGGGGGTGGAAGATCACCAATTCTCCCTGTCTCGTAAGCTTGAAGAGCGTGAGTTCTGTGTTCAGTATCGTGAGACGGATTTAGCCTTTATTGAGCGTCTTGCCGCCGAAGAAGGCTTGGTCTACTACTTTGCGCATAGCCAAGACAAGCACATGCTCATCTTTTGTGATGACAACAGCGCACTGATGGCTTTAGAGGCACCGATCATTTACAACAGCACCGCAGGTGGTGAAGCCGATACGCCTTATGTCTGGTCTTTCGCCAAGCAAACTCAAACCGCGGTCTCTGATGTATACCTCAAAGACTATAGCTTCAAAAAGCCTGCCTATAGCTTTATGCAACAACAAGTCGGTGATGATATGGCTTACCAGCGGCAAACCTATCAACACTTTGATGCGCCAGGCCGTTATAAAGATGATGCCAATGGTCGCGCCTTTAGCCAAGCAAGGCTCGATTATTTACGCCGCGATGCGCGCCTAGCAACCGGGCAAAGCAATCAACCGTTACTGCGTGCAGGTACTAAGTTCACACTCAGTGAACACTTAGCCGATGAGATGAACGCCGATTGGTTGGTGGTCTCTATCACGCGCAAGGGCGAGCAACCCCAAGCACTAGAAGAGGCCGGCAGCACAGGGCAAACCACCTATTCTAACCAATTTAAAGTCGTGCCTGCCTCCACGCCTTGGCGGGCGACGCCACAGCCTAAACCTCAGGTGGATGGACCAATGATGGCGACCGTTGTTGGACCGGAAGGCGAAGAAATCTTCTGTGATGAACATGGTCGAGTGAAGGTGCATTTCCCTTGGGACAGAGAGTCAGAAAGAGACGAACATAGCTCGTGCTGGGTGCGCGTGTCGCAAGGCTGGGCCGGGGCGCAGTACGGCTTTGTGGCCATCCCGCGTATTGGCCATGAAGTGATTGTGTCGTTCTTAAATGGCGATCCCGACCAGCCCATTATTACCGGGCGGACTTATCACGCCACCAACACCCCGCCGTATCCATTGCCTGAGCATAAAACCAAAACGGTATGGCGCAGTGACAGCCACCAAGGCGAAGGCTACAACGAGCTCAGTTTTGAAGACCAAGCCGACAGTGAGCGAGTGTACCTAAAAGCACAAAAAGACAATCAAGTCGATGTCGGAAACTCACAGCAGATCCGTGTTAATTATGACCACAAGCTCGACATTGGTCATGATGAAAATCACGTGGTTGCCAACGATCGCACGTTAACCGTAGAAGGGTCACAATCGCATGCCACGAAAGGCAATCACGTGAGTGAAGTCAACGGTGATAAGCATGAAAAGGTCGACGGGGATTGGGCAGCCAAAGTCGCGAGTGCGATTGGCTTTAATGCTGACGGCGACATCACCATTAAAAGCGGCGCCAAAATCACCCTGCAAGTGGGCGGCAGTTTTGTGGTGATTGATAGCAGTGGCGTGGCCATTGATGGGGCCAAAATCCTGATCAAGTCAGGCGGCTCACCAGGCGGGATCCCTTTGCCTTCCAGTCCGGCAACCCTCAGCGCCGCGGCCGCAGAAGGCAGTGCGTTTGTTGCGAATTGTCCGCCAAGTGAGGGCTAAGCCATGAGCGAATACCGTTATGCAGTGGTAGACCGTGCGGTGGTGCCCCACATCCTCTCCTTAGCTGACGACCATGAGGCAGCGTCGTGGTGTGTCTTTCTGCCTCCGGTGGATGACGCCTTTGCCCAAGTTGCCCCTTATTTGGTCGAGTTACCCCCAGCGCTTGAGGACGACCTGCAAGCGCGCCGTGAGCCGTGGGGATTTATCTTTACCACCGAGCAGCCGGCGAAGGTTGTGCTCAATCACCTAAGAGCCTTGCTCTCGGTGCACAAAGAAGGCAATCCGGCTCCCGTTTTCTGTCGCTACTACGATCCGCGTATCATCTGGGCGCTGTTAGATGCCTGCAAGGTGGCGCAACAGTACTATGTGTTTGGTCCCATGACAGCGATACAAACCGGGTACCCACAGGCGCGTGAGATGGCGCTCACGCCCATTAAAGTGCATCGCCCGCTGACCGAGTTGGTGTTATCTGACACGCAATATCAAGCGGTGCTCGACCAGTGCATGGTTAACCTCAAGCAAGATGTGCAAGAGATATTACAGGCGCTGCCCACACCTGTCTCAGACGATGACACAGACAGAGGCGTATTCGCCGATACCCTAGTGACGCAATTAACCCAATGGGGCGTCACCGTCGTGACCGATATCAAAACCATCGCGTCCTTGTGTGTCTCACACAATATTTCCGATTGGGAGGCCTTGCCCGCCGCATGGCATGCCGAGCTCTCTCATTCCCAACGACCTGGCAGCTACCGCGTGAAAACATTGGTAGCCAAATTAGGAGGCCAACATGAGCTGTAATCATCCCCCCGGCGAGGCGTGTCATTGCAATCG
>JAWOGG010000084.1:0-14082 GCA_046497085.1 Orrella sp. | reverse complement strand
CTGAAGTCTCTGCACGCCACCCGTTCGTGGCAGTCGTTCCCGTGAGTTCGGTTAAGCGCGTGCAACTCGATATATTGCTCGATGAAGTGGCTAAACATCTGCCGTTGAGCGCACCGATGTTTGATGAGGACATGCTCACTGATCGCCCAATGCGATTCTTGGTGGCAGAACTGCTACGGGAAAAGATCTTTAGATTGGTGGGTGATGAGTTGCCTTACGGCTGTACCGTCGTGATTGAGCAATGGGACGAAACCGATAAGCGTGTTGAAATCTCGGCCTGTGTGATCGTCGAGCGTGAGACCCATCGACCCATTTTGTTGGGTGCCAAAGGCATGCACATGAAGCGCATAGCTTCTGAAGCCCGCTCCGATATTGCCGAACTATTAGAAAAGTCGGTTCATCTTGATGTTTACATCAAGGTTAAAAAAGGATGGTCAGACCGTGAGAGCAGTCTGCGTGAGCTTGGTTACGAATAACTTTGCTGGCGGGGTGCGCGAGCGATGACTCGACGTACGAACCGTGTCAATGAGACGCCGGCGTTTGTCTTACACAGCACGCCTTGGCGCGAAACGTCATTGATTCTAAAAGCCTTTAGCAAACAATACGGCATGGTGACTTTGGTGGCCAAGGGTGCCAAACGTCCTTATTCTGGCCTGCGCGCGGTGCTCTCAGTGTTTCAGCCGCTGCTGCTTTCTTGGTCTGGAGCCTCGGAGGTTAAGACGTTAACGCAGGCTGAAGTGGACTCGGTCACGCCGATGCCGGGAGCGGCGCTGATGTCAGGTTGGTATATGAATGAGTTATTGCTCAAGCTACTGGCGAGTGAAGACGCTCATCCAGTCTTATTTAATGCTTATGCTCAGGCCCTCAAAGATTTGGCCAAACTCGGGTTCTCCGCTCGCACACGCGAAGCGGCCGTTGTCTTAAGGCGCTTTGAGTGGGTGTTGTTGCGTGAAATTGGGTACGGTCTGTCAGGTCCAGAGCCCGACTTTGCTGATCACAGCCAAGGCCCTCAACTCAGGGAATTATTGCAAGAACAACTTTTGGCGCATGTGCCCGGATCCACGTTAGCAAGCCGTCAAGTCTTGATGGGTTTGCGGCGGCTTGCTAGTCCACCAGCACCGCACGACCTATAACAGAGCCATCGTTTAGGGCAGCCAGCACCTCGGAGGCCTGGGATAATGGATACGTACTGACATCGATGGGTTTTAGTTTGCCATTTTTGACCAATTCTAATAACGCCTTGAGCTCGCCTAGCGAGCCAGTGTAGTTACCAAAAATACTGATCGCTTTCATTGGGATCAAAGCCAGTGACCAGGGCGCCGCACCACCAAAAAATCCCACAATAACCAAACTACCGCCTTTGATTAAGGCATTGAAACCAAGTTCGGTTGATTCAGTCGAACCCACAAGATCAATGACTGCCGGCACAGGCTTATCGTTGTTTGCCGTCAATATCTGCGCCAGTGCATCGGTGTCACGACCGTTGATTGTGGCTAATGCACCGGCTTGTCGGGCGGCGTCTAATTTGCTGTCGTCGATATCGACCACAATCGCGCCAACACCACCCATGGCCTTGAGAACTTGCAGGCACATCAAACCCAAACCACCTGCACCCATGATGACAATAGGTGACTGTTGGTAGATGACGGGGTCCAATTTGTTGATGGCGCTATAGGTGGTTAAACCCGAGCATGCCACGGGTGCAATCTGAGCAGGGTCAAGATCACCGATATCGAGCAAGTAACGGCTGTCTGGGACCAGTAGGTGATCAGCGTAGCCCCCATTTTGATAGATGCCAATAGAGCGTGGTGTGGCGCAGTAGTTTTCTCGGCCGGATAAGCAAACAGGGCACTGTCCACAGCCTAACCATGGAAACACCAAGTAGTTATGACCTGGCGTTATACCTTGGGCCTCAGGGCCCATGGCAACCGCAGTGCCTACGGTTTCGTGTCCCATGGCTAGCGGCAGCTTAATACCGCGTTCAGTCAGCGACAATCGTTTGCCGTGGCCAAGGTCATAACCGCCTTCCCAGATATGCAGATCACTGTGACAGACCCCGGCGGCTCGAGTTTTGAGGAGCACCTGCGCGCCAGTTGGCTCTGGGGTCGTCTGCTCCAGTAGTTGCAGTGGTTCACGAAACTGAGTCACGCAGTAGCATTTCATAACGAGGCCATCCAAAAAAGGAGGTGATGGTGGGCTAGGCGGTGTGTCTAGATGGTGAGGCTAGTGGTGGGTGTTTAACCCTCCATTCTTAGGGCGATGAGACTAGGCCCAGGGGTTGCATTGGCGCGTTTTAAAGCATCATCAAAGCCTGCCAAAGTGTCTACAGAGACGGCGGGTACCCCGTGACCTTTGGCCATCGAAACCCAGTCAATATCGGGTTGATCGAGATCCAACATGCGGGCGGCATTCACGCCGGGCGCAGGTCCGCCCATGTTAGTTAATTCACCTCGCAAAATTCGGTACGAGCGATTATCAAAAATGACTGTGGTGACGTTTAGTTGCTCCCGGGCCATGGTCCAAAGCGCTTGTATCGTATACATGGCACTGCCATCTCCGACCAAGGCCACGACCCTTCGATCCGGCGCTGCAATGGCAGCCCCGACAGCGGCTGGTAACCCAAAGCCGATAGCGCCACCGGTAATGTCAATGCAGTCGTGGGCTGGTGCAAATGGAATGCTGTCGGCTAATTCGCGCCCAGAGGTGATGGCCTCATCGACGATGATGGCGTGCTCAGAAAGGGCTCCGACCAGCACTCTACCAATATTGCTGGCGTTAGGAGCGCCATCGGTGAAGCCTTCTGATAAGGCCTTGTCAGATAGAAGGGCGGGAGGGGTTTGCTTTGCTCCCACCGCCTCACATAAGGCCTCAAGTGTGGCAAATAAATCGTGTCCAGGCGTTGCCAAGGTGTGATTTGTGCAGTCAACGGGTGCCATCAAGCGGGGCTTATTTGGATAGGCAAAGAATCCGACCGGAGCGCTAGCACCCAGCAAAATAAGATCCTTGGTGCCTTTGAGTGCGTTAACCGCATTGTCGACAGCAAATGGCAATGGACGCACATTGACCCGGCCTAAGCCACGTTCCAGGCGTCCCGTTCTCGGCTCTGCCATGACTTGACAGCCAGTCTTAGCCGCAATCTGGCCTGCTAACCATGTGCACTTAGCCATCATGGCTTGGCCGCCGAGCAACAAGATCGTCTGGGCTGCGCGAGGTTTGTCACTCAGCAGTTTGGCCATTGCCTCGATCGATTCTGCCAGTGGCGCAGCGGCTCTGCGAGCCGGTTCAGTGTCGTACTGTCCCGGGTCTGAGTCCTCCCAGGCGCAATTGGCAGGCAGGATCAGCGAGGCGATGCGTCCTGGGGTGCTTGTGGCTTGCGAGATCGCCTCGGCGGTATCCATCGGTGCCAGAGTGGCCGATCGAGTGGTTTTTACCCAATGAGACATTGGCCGAGCAACCGCTTCAACGTCAGAGTTCAGGGGTGCGTCGTTGTGAATGTGATCGAGTGCGTGTTGGCCGATGATATTGACGATACCGGAATGGGCTTTACGGGCGTTGTGAAGGTTGGCTAGACCATTTCCCAGACCAGGTCCGAGGTGCAATAGCGTGGCCGCTGGCTTGTCAGCCATGCGGTAATAACCATCGGCAGCACCGGTTACCACCCCTTCAAATAAACCCAAGACGCAACGCATGTCAGTGGCTTGATCAAGCGCTGCGACAAAATGCATTTCGGATGTGCCTGGATTAGCAAAACAAACATCAATGTTGCCTGCTAAAAGTGTGCGAACCATGGCTTGTGAACCGTTCATGTGTTGCTTCCTTTCGTGTGTTCCCGCATTGTTTCTCTGGCAATCACCACTTGTTGTACTTCAGTGGCGCCTTCGTAAATTCGCAAAGCCCGAATTTCACGGTAAAGCATTTCGGCCGGGTGGCCAACTTTGACGCCAAGGCCGCCGTGGATCTGTACGTTTCGATCGATCACACGCTGTGCGGCCTCAGTCGCAAAAAGTTTGGCCATTGCGGCTGACTTGGTGGTGCGTTGCGCGAGCACGTCACGCTGCCAAGCAGCACGATAGATCAGCAAGGCAGAGGCGTGAATATCGGTATGCATGTCGCCAATTGCTGCTTGCGTGATTTGCTGATCGGCTAGGACTCCGCCAAACATTTGACGGGTGTAAGCCCGCTCCATACCCATGTCAGCGGCCGCCTGGGCAAACCCGAGTGCTGTCGCACCTACTGAAGCACGAAACACGTCTAAGGTCTGCATGGCCACTTTAAACCCTTTGCCTGCATCGCCAATCCTTTGACTGGCGTCGATCACACAGTCCTTAAAAGACAGTGTGCCAATCGGATGAGGCGCGCATACATCAAAGCGCTCGCTGACTTCTAACCCTGGCGTGTTGGCATCAACCACGAAAGCGGTGACGCCATTCGTTTCATCGTTCTCAGTGCGCGCAAAAACGGTGTAAAAATCGGCGATACCAGCATTCGAAATCCACGTTTTAACGCCATGTAAGTGGTATTTGTCACCATGCCGCACGGCTTTGGTGGTCATGGCTGCCGCATCCGAGCCCGCGTCAGGCTCTGAGAGGGCAAAAGCGGCAATCTTTCGGCCGGCAGCAACCTCGGGAAGGTATTGTGCCTGTTGGTCGGCGCGGCCAAACAGTGATAATGGCCCGCTGCCTAAACCTTGCATGGCAAAAGAAAAGTCTGCAAGACCATCGTAATACCCGAGGATTTGGCGAATAAGGCATAGGCTGCGTGAGTCTAAAGCAGCCAAAGCTCCGCCCGCATGGGCTGGCACGCAGTATTTGAGCCAACCCTCTTGAGCGAGTTGTGCGATGCGTTGTCGACATAGCGCGTCAACATCGCCGGCGTGTACGCGATCTTTGAACTGTTCGGCGGCCCATGACTTCAGATCAAGGGCTAGTTGTCTATGTGACTCATCAAAAAAAGGCAGATCGAAGAGGGTCTCATCCATAAAAGGGTCTCATCCATTTAAAGCTTGTTCAACGCGTGGTCTCAGATAACTGGCTCGTTTTGGGGCTTAACTGGTTTTGGCATCCAACAAGGTTTGCGCTATCTCGCGTAGGCGGTGCTTTTGTATTTTGACCGAATTGGCACTCTGAACCGTTGGAAATTCGCTCAGCACTTCAAAATGCACGGGCGCTTTGAAACTTGCCAAGCGCCGCTTGCATTCAGCCTGCCACTGGTCGCTCACAATGGCAGCACCGGGTGAGAGCACCACGAAAGCCACTGGTACGGGTTTATTCTGCCAATGACCTACCACCACTTGACAGGCTTCAATGCCAGGCAGTTCTTCGACAACATGTTCGATTTCAGCGGGGTTCACTAAGAAGCCGCCCAAGCGTAAAGAATCGCCCATGCGGGCTTCAAACACAAACTGCCGATCACTGATGCACCAGCCCAGATCGCCCGTTCGATAGTAGCCGTCTTCAGTAAAGGCTTTGTGTGTGGCCTCTGGCTGGTCCATGTAACCGGCCATTCGTGAGGGGGTGAGAATCTCAATTTCACCAGACTGTCCTAGAGCCATTAGGTGTCCGCTTTCAGGGTCACGTGCTCTGACGCGACTTTCCTCAGCGACCAATCGACCGCCTGGTTTGTGTAGGACGCTGACATCCCCTAAGGAGGGATCGACTGGTTGTGCGGCTTGCAATGCTTGCAATTCGCTCGATCCATAGAGACCGGTTAAGGGGATGCCGTTGGCAGCGGCTTCATCGAATAGCTCACTTAAAGCAGGGGCAAAGGATGCGAATCCGAACAGGCGGCAAGACTTAAAGTCTTCACGCTGTCCACGCGCGCGCAAAATTTGCAAAATCAATGCGTTATTCGCGTAGGTGTGAGTGACGGCGTAGGTGCGAATCAAATGGCGCATGGTGTCCGCGTCGGAAACAGCCTCACAAACCAGGGTGTGGCCGTTAAACAGCGCGCCAGATAGTGTCGCAAAACCAAATGCACCACAAAAGGGTGCACTTGCTAATACGCAGGTTTTGTTGTCGTATGTGAAGGCATTGGCGATGGCTTCACTGTGACGCAATAAGCCACTTTGAGTGTGTAAGACAAACTTCGGTAGCGCGGTTGTGCCAGAGGTGGTGAAAGTCAGCACGCCGTGATCTTCGTGAACGGGGACTGCATCAATGGGCTCGTTAAGAAATGTGGCGATATCGTCGCGCGTAAATTGGCCTTTCAATTGATCCAGAACTGATGACGGTACATCTTGCAAGATATCGTCAAATGCAATGCCTTTGAAGTCTGGCCAATACACCAGCCAATTGGCGCGCCCCCGTTCGATGACATCTTGCACTTCGTGGCTACGAAACCGGGTGTTGACTGACAAAACTGTGACACCAATTTGAGCGCACGCCAAAAAGCATTGAACCCATTCGATACCGTTAGGCAACCAAAGCGCCAAGCGATCACCCGCTTGCATGCCTTGGTCTTTGAAGTGGGCCGCTAAGCGCTCCGACTGCTCAAAGAGCTGTTTGAAACTGACTTGTCGTTGCGGTTCGATAATGGCCGGACGCTCACTTTGGTCCGGATGGGCTGTGGCTAGCGCCTGTATTCGCGCGTAAAGAGTGCTGTGCATGATGGCGTGTCTGTCCTAGACGGTCGCAATTGGTGTAACGGGTGAACCAACAGCGCCTGGTAAGCGCAAAGGAGGCGCAGTCAGCATAAAGTGATGTCGTTGATGCTCGTGTAGCCACTGGGCCAAATCTTTAAGATACCAGAGCTCCGCGAGCGGGACGCCAAGTTTAAACAGGCAATGGTGATGCAACGGCAGTATTGAATAGGCGGTCTTTGCCGGATAAGCTTCAACCGCGTAGTTATCACAACAGATAGCCGCAATGCCTGATTCGGTGATCCAATTCAAAAGGGCATCGTCTGAGCCATCCAACACAGCCCCGGTGCGATCGAGCTCGGCGTGGTCAGGCTGTCCTCCCATCGCGACAATGGCTTCGGAAAACCCGGTGCGTAATACCAACATGTCTCCGGGCTCTACAGCGATATGTTCGGTCTGTAAGAGATTGATCAATGTTTGACCATCGACGACTTGTCGATCGGTGCCAAGGTGGCGAGCCAGATCAACGAGAACGCCGCGGCCTTGCATGCCTTTTTCTGCATATTTAGCCACGCTCAGGCGTTCGGCAAATGAGGATCCGTCTCCACAACAGTCGGCGTGTGCCTCGCTGGCATGCTCGCCACCATGGATATCGACGCCGGCCTCATAACCGTTGTAGTAAACCTTTCTAAGTTGGCCGTCGCCTTGGGTGTCGAACATCGCGCCCACGTGACTCAAACCATCCCATTGGGTGGAATATTGCATGCACAGCGTCACCTGGTCGTCGCACAATACATCGATGGCATCTTTCTGAAGACGCGACGTTTCGATATTCATGTAGGGGGTGCCGTCTTTAAAGGTGGGTGACAACAAAGGTGGATGACGACGTGGATTCAACACATTACCGCCAGGCAGATCGAGCGGCAATGAAAGACAAAACACTTTCCCGGATTTGATTTCTGCAGCCGCCTGCAAAACCTTTTGTTCAGTCAATAGGTTCAAACGACCCAGTTCATCTTCTGCGCCAAAGTCACCCCAAGTAGAGCCTTCCGGTCGTTGCTTAAATCTTGTCATGTTGATTCTGCTCCCCGATTAGAACTTTGATTTTTGTATGCTTGGTTTCGCTTAGGTGTCTATCTTTCCGATCTTACTATAGGCGCGCGCAAGTGAAGCAAAGCTTGTTTTCATGACCCGGTGCGGCGAGGTAAGATCCGAGGAAGATTAAAAAAAGAGGGTAGACATGAGTAAACCAATAGCACTGGTAACAGGCGGTAGTCGAGGCATTGGTCGCGCTATCGTAGAGCGCTTAATCAAAGACGATTACGAGGTACTGAATTTCAGTCGAACACCTGCGGCACAGACGTTGCCTGGAGAAACGTTTGAGTCAGTCGATTTGATGAGCCCAGAGGCGACTGAGCAGGCGATCTCTCATTGGTCGGCTAAGCGAGATATTGTTCATTTGGTCAACAATGCTGGGATGATTCATGTGGCCGCTCTGGAAGAGGTGACGCCAGAGCAGGTGCAAGAAATGGTGAACTTGAATTTGATGGCACCTATGTTACTCACCCGCGCCTTAATTCCCGCCATGAAAAATCAGGGCCACGGTCGGGTAGTCAATATTGGCAGCCGCGCGGCACTCGGTAAAAAGGGCCGCACCGTCTACAGTGCCACCAAAGCGGGTTTTGTTGGGATGACGCGCACGTGGGCGCTTGAATTGGCCAAACACGGTGTGACAGTCAATCTGATTGCGCCTGGAGCGATTGCCACCGAACTCTTTTTGGCAGCCAATCCAGAAGACTCAGAGCAAACACGGCAGCTCAAGGCGTCTGTGCCGCTTGCGCGGATTGGTAAGCCTGAGGAAATTGCGCATATGGTGGCGATGTTCTTTGACCCGTTGGCGGGTTACACCACAGGTCAAGTGCTGTATGTTTGTGGTGGTCTATCGGTGGGGCAGACAGGATGAGTTTGCTCTGCTGTTCGACACAAAAATAGATGACAAAGTCATTGATCGAGCACCAACAGAAAAGCCCCACATTGTGGGGCTTTTCTGTTGGTTCTTTTTATTGGGTCTTTTTATTGGCTATTTGCGTAAGCGTTAGTCTCGCTCACCACCAAAGATACCGAGCAACAGCAACAGGTTAGCAAAAACGTTATAGACATCTAAATAGATGGCTAAGGTGGCACTCACGTAGTTGGTCTCGCCGCCGTTGATAACGCGTTGTAGGTCAACGAGCATGAAAGCCGAGAAGATACCAATCGCCAAAACGGACACGGTAATCATCAGGGCAGGCATTTGTAAGAAGATGTTGGCCACAGCCGCCACCAAAATCACCACTGCACCAATGAAAAGCCAGCGTTGCATGCCCGACAAGTCGCGCCTGATCGTACTCGCAAGGGTGGCCATCGTCCCAAAAACCGCGGCTGTACCGCCGAAAGCGACCATGACGAGCTGCGCGCCGTTACCCATACCCAGGACGAAACCGAGCAGGCGAGACAGCATGATGCCCATGAAGAAGGTAAATAAGAGCAGCAGACCGACGCCCAACGAACTGTTTTTGTTTTTCTCAACACCAAACATCAATCCAAAGGCACCGGCTAAGAATACGATCGTGGTCAGCCCAGGGCTAGTCGCCATGATTTGGTTAAGACCAGAATAAAGACCAATTGCAGCACCAATCACCGTTGGGATCATGGAAAGTGCCAACAGCCAATAGGTGTTGCGCAACACTTGATTGCGAGCGGCCTGGGTGCTGGCACCTGTGCCGGCATAGCCACGTGAAAGTGAAGGACGAAAATCGCTCATGTCTTACTTCTCCGTACTTAAAAATCTGTGAAGCCTGTCGCGTGTGCTTGGGCTTTTATACATCTCTGACCCGTAGCGTAACCGATCGTTCCCGTGATGCCTATTCCGCCTACCCCAAGCGGCTATAAACCTTACAAAAATTAGGGCTTCGGGTTGTGAGGAAGGCAAGGGAGGGCGGGCATTAGCTTGCGAGTCGATGAGAGTGGATTTGGGCACCCAACTCCTGATAGAAGCGCCAGCGCTCACGGGCGTACTCACGTTCCTCTGGCTCTTGGCTGACGATTTCGAGCACGCGCTGAAAAATACCAGCCTCAGGGGGTGGTGCGTCGTCCAAATTCAATAACCATGACTGTTGATAGGGTTCGGTAGTTAACTTGCTAGCCAATAAAGGCCAAAGGCTAGTGTCGATCAAATAAACCGATAGTCCTTCCGTAGCCTCTGGAGTCAGCCGTTCATGAGCCATAAATCCAGTGTCTTCTTGTTGTGCCCATAATTGCTGAGCATAGCGATCTAGGCGTGCCTTATCGTCACAGAACACCATGATGGGTGTGCCCCGACCGACCTGACGCAGCGTGGTTCGCACCGCCTGTGCAACTCGGTCATGGGCATCAAACGCAAAATCGACTCGCAACAAAAGTTAGATCCTGTCCTTGGTTTGGTTGAGCAGATAGTCAAGCAACATTGGCACCGGTCTGCCGCTGGCACCTTTTTGTGGGCCGCTAAGCCAAGACGTGCCGGCAATATCTAAGTGGGCCCAGCGATAGGCTTTAGCGAAACGTGCCAAGAAGCAAGCCGCGGTGACTGCGCCCCCCTTGGGGCCATTGTTGCCAATGTTACCCATGTCGGCGAAGTTCGACTTCAAAGCCTCTTGATAGTCGTCTTCGACGGGCAGGCGCCAAGCGGGGTCAAGAGAGCGACGCGCGGCGTCAAGCAATTCGTCAGCCAACGCGTCGTCCGGTGAGAAGAGACCCGTGTTGACAGCACCAAGTGCCACAATGCAGGCGCCGGTAAGGGTGGCGATATCGATCACCGCGGCGGGTTTGAAACGCTCGGCGTAGGTCAGGGCATCGCACAGTACAAGTCGACCTTCGGCATCAGTGTTGAGAATCTCAATGGTCTGACCCGACATGCTTTTAACAACATCGCCGGGTTTGTTGGCTTGTCCGCTCGGCATGTTCTCGCAAGCGGGAATAAGACCGATCAACTCTCCGGGCCACTCGAGCTTTGCGATGGCGAGCATGGTGCCAAAGACTGTGGCTGCACCACACATGTCGTATTTCATTTCGTCCATGGCAGCGGCAGGTTTGATAGAAATGCCACCCGAGTCAAAGGTAATGCCCTTGCCCACCAAAACAATTGGGCCATTGTCTTGATTTTGGGCGGCTTTGTTTGTAGTTTTGCTGGCCGTTTTGGCGCTTTTAGTGCCAGTTGTTTTGCCCTTGTAATGCATGACGATAAAGCGAGGTGCCTCGACACTGCCGCGCGCCACCGATAAAAAAGAACCCATGCCCAAGGCTTCGATCTGTTTTTTCTCCAGCACAGAAACTTTGATGTTCTTAAACTGACGCCCTAAAGCCCTGGCCTGGTTGCCCAGGTAGGCTGGCGTGCAGATGTTGGCAGGCAGGTTGCCAAGATTGCGGGTCAACGACATGCCTTCGCCCAAGGCGTCACCTTGGGCTAGCCCTGTTGTGACCAACTTCTCTTGTTTTTTGTCACACAGCACACTGACTTTACGCAGTTTGGCTTTCTTGGATGCGTCTGGCTTACTTAAAGTGGTTTCGTAGCTATATGTCACGTGCCAATAGGCTTGTGCGGCAAGTTTGGCGATTTGCTGTTGTTCGCCATCGGGGCAGGGCACAAGCGGCAGTGAGGTGCAGGCTTCGGTCAAGCGTAAGCTGGCACATTGTCGGGCTGCGGCTTGTTCGGCCTTCGCGTAGGCCTTCAGGTTGTAGTCCGCTTGTTTACCAAGACCAACCACAATAATGCGTGTCGCACGCACACCAGTTAGCTGTCGCAAAACCATTGTTTCGCCGACATGGCCTAAAAAGTCATGTCCAACCAACGATTTGATGGCATTGTCGCTGGCGCGATTGATGACATCTGCAGGGGCTGAGAGTTGCCCGTCGGCAAAGACCCCAACGACCAAAGCCGCCGACTTCACTTGATGGAAGGCTGCGCTTGTCTGTGTGCTAAATTCCATGTGCTTCGCTCTCTCTTGTGGATGACAGATGGGCATAATGGTATCAATGCTCTCGCCTTGAACCGTAAAGCCCTGATTTATCCATTCATTATCCCGCATTTAATTGGCTCATGTCTCTATTTAAACGAGCGGCGATCTCAGAAGTTGCTAGCAACGCCAGTGTGGTTTTTTCCACAGTGATTGTTGTATGGCTCAGCATTGTGCTGGTGCGTTTGCTTGGGCAGGCAGCTCAAGGCATCATCGGCGCCGATGTTGTGATGGGATTGGCCGCACTCACGACCATCGCTGCGTTACCAACGGTTATCGCTTTGTCGGTATTCATTGGTGTGCTCACGACCGTGTCGCGTAGTTACCGTGAATCAGAGATGGTGGTGTGGTTTGCTAGCGGCCTGTCCTTGACGGCTTGGATTGGACCCATATTGCGGGTGGCGGTACCGGCCTCGTTTCTGATTGCGGCTCTTACCTTATTTGCCTCACCATGGTCGCATCAACAAATTGAGGACTACCGAGCACGATTTGATTTGCGTTCTGACATTTCTCAAATCACCGCAGGTGATTTCCTTGAAATGAATGAAGGTGAAAGGGTTGTGTTTGTTGAACCGTCAGCCACTGACCCAGATAAGTTAGGGCAAGTGTTTGCACGCGTGCTCGACGGCCAATGGCACACAGTTGTGACGGCCAAAGGTGCGCGCACTGAGGTTGCAGAAAACGGCGATCGGTTCTTGGTTTTAGAAGATGGTTCAAGAGTTGATTTGCAATTGGGCAGTGCAATGTCACGCTTGTCGATATTTGACGCGTTTGGTATTCGGCTAGAAACTGAAAACGCTGATGAAACACTGGCCCAGGCACGCGAACGCGCCTTAAGCAACCGCAAAGCTAGACCAACGGCTCTGCTACTTGAAGACGAGGCCACTCAATCAGATGGGCAGATCATGTGGCGACTGGCGATACCGCTGGCCACTATCAACCTCGCCCTTTTGGCTATTCCCTTGGGTGCGGTTAATCCGCGCGTAGGGCGATCCTTTGATTTGCTGATTGCCGGTCTAGTGGCATTGCTTTATTTCAACTTAATCAATGCCTCACATGGTTGGATCAACAATGCGATCTTGCCGTTCAGTGTGGGCGTTTGGTTGGTGCATGGGGTATTTTTTGCGTTAATGGTGGGGCTGTATTGGGGGCGTTTGCGAACGCGTGCACCCAAGAACCCACCTGCGACCATGAATAAAAACGACGCGATGCCTCCGCCCAAAGCAACTTGATCACTGTGTCAAGCACTGGCTTTAAGGAGCCCTTCAGGCTTGGCACAGCCAATCTTTAGCGCAGTCAATCTTCGTTGTTTTTCATTGTTTTCTGGCGATACCCTGATTGTCCAAATCCCAATTTGCGATGCGGGGCGTGTTGAAATTCGATTCTTTATATGATTTGTGGTAATTTAAGCTACACTTTTAATTACTTTAAATTGAAAATAGAGGGCCACGAAAACCATGAATTTGCAGCAATTTCGTTTCGTCCGTGAAACGATACGTCAAGACTTTAATTTGACGCAGGCCGCTAAAACGCTGTTCACCTCGCAGCCCGGCGTCTCGAAAGCCATCATGGAGTTTGAGCAAGAAATTGGCGTGCAGATTTTTGAGCGCCACGGCAAACGCATCAAAGGGTTGACTCGGCCCGGGATCGCTGTGGCGGAGGTGGTTGAACGCATCAACCACGAAATTGAAAATCTTAAAAAAGTCAGTGATGAGTATGCCAAGCGTGATCAAGGCAGTTTGGTGATTGCATGTACTCACACCCAAGCGCGTTATGCCTTGCCAGCGATTATTCCAGCCTTTAGAGCACAGTTTCCTAAAGTCAAGCTTGCCTTATCTGAGGGTAGCCCGACGCAACTGGCTGACTTGGTTCTCAGTGGTCAAGCGGATTTGGCTATTGCAACTGAATCTTTGGCGCAAACGCCTGGATTGTCGAGTGTGCCTTGTTACAGATGGCAGCATGCAGTGGTTTTTAAACCCGATCATCCATTGGCAGAACGCTACGCGGAAAATGGAACATTGACATTGGCTGACTTAGCCCAGTTTCCAATTGTGACGTATGACTTGGCATTTTCTGGTCGACGAAATATCGACGAAGCCTTTCAGTCAGCCGGGCTGCAGCCAGAAATAGTACTTGCTGCTATTGATGCTGACGTCATTAAAACGTATGTCGATGTTGGTTTGGGGATCGGTATTATTGCCGCCATGGCACATGACCCTAAGCAGGATCTCGGTCTGGTTAGTGCCCCGGCAGGGCATTTGTTTGGACAGCAGACCGCTAGATTGGCGGTAAGACAGGGCGAGTTTTTGCGTGACTACGTTTATACATTCATCTCGATGCTTGCCCAGGATTTAAACCCAGCGGAAATACGCGCTCTCATCCGTCCTAAGATTTAATTGCAAGGGGTGTGCAAAGTTTACTTTTAGGGAATTTATATTGCTTCTGAGGAGCTGGTAGAAAAAATTGTTGGTGGTG